>DXAR01000182.1 GCA_019116945.1 Candidatus Janibacter merdipullorum
CTCGCCGCGCTTGTCGCCCAGCTCGTGCGAGCCGATGCCCTCGTCCTCCTCACCGACGTCGACGCGCTCTACACCGCCTCGCCGGGCACCCCCGGCGCCGAGCGGGTCACGGTCGTGGCCGACCCGGAGGACCTCGCGGGCATCTCCGTCGGCGGCACCGGCTCCGCCGTCGGCTCCGGCGGCATGACGACGAAGGTCGAGGCCGCCACGATCGCCCACGCGGCCGGCATCCCCACGGTGCTCACCTCCGCCGACCAGGTCGTCGAGGCGCTCGCGGGGGAGGACGTCGGGACCTGCTTCCTGCCCGCCGACCGGCCGCGGGGCTCCCGTGCCCTGTGGCTCGCGCACGCGACGACACCCCGCGGAGCGGTGCAGATCGACGAGGGGGCGGTCACCGCCCTTCGGGACCGGGGGCGCTCCCTGCTGCCGGCCGGGGTCACCGGGCTCACCGGCTCCTTCGTCGACGGCGACCCCGTCGACGTCGTCGGCCCGGACGGCACCGTCATCGCCCGAGGGCTCGTCAACTACACCTCGGGCGAGCTGCCCCACCTCATGGGTCGGGGCACGAAGGAGCTCGCGGCGCAGATCGGCCCGCAGTACGAGCGCGAGGTCATCCACCGGGACCACCTCGCGCTCCTCTGAGGGTCAGCGCACCCGCGTGACCTCGAACTGCATCCGCGGCGAGGCGTAGGCCTCCTGCGCCTGGACGAGCTGCAGCTCGCGACGGCCGGAGTCGAGGGTCGTCTGCAGCAGGTCGAAGACCGCCGAGACGGTCCGTCCGAGCGACTCCGCGAGGGAGTGCGTGCGCAGCCAGTGGCTCGTGAAGAGGGCCGCGGTGACGTCTCCCGAGCCATTGGCCTTGAGCGGCAGGTGGGGCGTGCGCACGATCCACGCCTCGTCCTCGTGGCAGGCGAGCATCTCCATCGTCCCCTCGGGACGGTCCGGCCGGAGCACCGACGTGACGAGGATCGTGCTCGGACCCATGGCGCGGGCGGCATCGACGGAGGCGAGGGTGTCCTCGAGCGTCTCGGGCTCGGTGTCGGTGAGGAAGCCGAGCTCGAACTGGTTGGGCGTGATGAGGTCGGCGCGGGGGACGACCTTGTCCCGGAGGAGGACCGGGATCGACTCGTGGACGAAGCACCCGGACTTCGCATTGCCCATGACCGGGTCGCAGGCGTAGATGGCGTCGGGGTTGGCCGCCTTGACCGCGGCGACTGCGTCGAGGATCGTCGCGCCGATCCCCTCGCCGCCCTGGTAGCCGGAGAGGACCGCGTCGACCTCGGCGAAGGCATCCCGCTCACCGATGCCGGTGATGACCTCGGCGACATCGGCGGGGTCCATGAGCGGGCCGCGCCAGGCGCCGTAGCCGGTGTGGTTGGAGAAGTTCACCGTGTTGACCGGCCACACCTCGACGCCGAGACGCTGCATGGGGAAGACGGACGCGGAGTTGCCGACGTGGCCGTAGGCGACGTGGGACTGGATGGAGAGGATCGTGGTCACCGCGGCATTGTCCCACTGCTCGGTCGTACCCTGTGGCCATGACCGACAGCACCTCCCTCGTCCGTGATCTCGCCGGGCGCGCGCGCGTCGCCTCCCGCCGCCTCGCGCTGCTCACCCGCGCCGAGAAGGACGCCGCCCTCCTTGCCCTCGCCGACGCCGTGGATGCCGCCGCCCACGACGTGGTCGCCGCCAACGCCGAGGACCTCCGGCGGGGACGCGAAGGGGGGATGGCCACCGGCCTCCTCGACCGCCTCTCCCTCGACACCGACCGCGTGGCCGCCGTGGCGCAGGCGCTGCGGGACCTCGCGGCCCTGCCCGATCCGGTAGGGGAGGTCGTCCGCGGCTCGACGCTGGCCAACGGCCTGCAGATCCGTCAGGTGCGGGTCCCCATGGGCGTCGTCGGGATGATCTACGAGGCCCGCCCCAATGTCACCGTCGACGCGGCGGGCCTCGGGCTCAAGTCCGGCAACGCGATGATCCTCCGGGGTGGTTCGGCCGCCGCGAGCACCAACCGGGCGCTCGTCGACACGCTGCGCGCCGCCCTTCGTGAGCACGACCTGCCCGAGGACGCGGTCCAGCTGCTCGAGGGTGACCACGACGCCGTCAAGGCGCTCATGACCGCCCGCGGTCTCGTCGACCTCCTCATCCCGCGCGGGGGAGCCGGTCTCATCCAGACCGTCGTCCTCGAGTCGACCGTCCCCGTCATCGAGACGGGCGTGGGCAACTGCCACGTCTACGTCGACGCGGCCGCCGACCAGGGCAAGGCCCTGGCGATCGCCCTCAACGCCAAGACGCACCGGCCCAGCGTCTGCAATGCTGCCGAGTCGCTCCTCGTCCACCGGGACATCGCCGCCGAGTTTCTGCCGAAGGTCCTCGCCGAGCTCGCGGGGGCGGGGGTCTCGCTCCACGGCGACGGCGCGACCGTCGGGCACGCGCCCGCCGGTGTCGAGATCACCCCGGCCACCGACGCGGACTTCGCCGAGGAGTACCTCGCGCTCGAGATGTCCGTCGCCGTCGTCGACGACGTCGACGCGGCGATGGAGCACGTGCGTCGCCACGGGTCCGGGCACACCGAGGCCATCGTCACCGAGGACCGGGCGGCCGCGCGCCGCTGGACGGCCGAGGTGGACGCCGCCGCCGTGCTCGTCAACGCCTCGACGCGCTTCACCGATGGCGGCGAGTTCGGCTTCGGGGCGGAGATCGGCATCTCGACGCAGAAGCTGCACGCCCGCGGGCCCATGGCCCTCCCGGAGCTGACGACGACGAAGTGGGTCGTCGAGGGCGACGGCCAGATCCGCGTCTGAGCCCCCCCCACATCAGGACGAGGGCCCTCCCCGCGGGGAAGGGCCCTCGTCCGCTGTGCGTGCCACGGGCCCTGCGGCGACGGCAGGCACGACGTCAGCCAGCGGCCGCGACGTCGCGGTGACACGTGGACCAGGAGGCGCCGACGCAGCACGTCGCCATCGCCCTGCGGTGACCCGCGGGGCGCAGCCGTCGTCGTTATCCCTGTGGTCCGGTGGCCGTCCGTCACCCGGATGGGCGGCGGATCGACCGCGGTGTGAGGTCTGTTTTACGCCGCTACGGCGACCCGCTGCAACATCTCACGCCCGGAATCGGTGAACGGCGGATCCTCGGCGTGTCTCCACAGGCAGATCACGCTGTCCACGTCGTCACCCACAGGGGTGTGGACGATGACGGTGGACAACATGCCTCCGGTACGATGGGCACATGCTGAGCACCGTTGCGCCCTTGCTCGTCGGGGCAGAGACCCACGTCGAGCTGCCGGTCCCCCCGTACGTCTACGGCCTGATCGCCCTCGCCGTCTTCGCGATGCTGCTGGGTGTCCTCTTCGCCTTCCGCCAGGCGGCCACCAAGGTCCCGTCCGCGGACAACACCGTGGCCCACGACGACCACGGCTCAGCCGTCGGGCGCCACACCGGGGACCACCACTGAGCCAGCGGCTCGGCGTCATGGGTGGGACCTTCGACCCCATCCACCACGGGCACCTCGTCGCCGCGAGCGAGGCGGCCTCCCGCTTCGACCTCGACGAGGTCGTCTTCGTGCCGACGGGCCAGCCCTGGCAGAAGGCGGACCGCCAGGTCAGCCCGGCGGAGCACCGCTACCTCATGACCGTCGTCGCGACGGCTTCGAACCCGCGCTTCACCGTGAGCCGGGTCGACATCGACCGCGACGGCCCGACCTACACGAGCGACACCCTGCGCGACCTGCGCGCCCAGCGACCCGATGACGAGCTCTTCTTCATCACCGGCGCGGACGCCCTGGCGCAGATCCTCTCGTGGAAGGACGTCGACGAGTTGTGGGACCTCGCGCACTTCATCGGCGTGACGCGGCCCGGCTACCACCTCAGCGAGTCGGGCCTGCCGGAGGACAAGGTGACCCTCCAGGAGGTGCCGGCCATGGCGATCTCCTCCACCGACTGCCGCCAGCGCGTCAGCGACGGCGAACCGGTCTGGTACCTCGTACCGGACGGCGTCGTGCAGTACATCAACAAGTACGAGCTCTACACCGACGACCGGGAGTGACCCAGACCGTGGCAGCCACCCACGAGGCCGTGAACCTCGCCAAGATCGCAGCCATCGCCGCCCACGACAAGCTCGCGACGACGATCACCGGGCTCGACGTGTCGGGCCAGATGCCCCTCACCGACATCTTCCTCATCGTCTCCGCGGACAACGAGCGCCAGGTGCAGGCGATCGTCGAGGCCGTCGAGGACGCCCTCCGCGAGCAGGCCGGCACCAAGGCGATCCGCCGGGAGGGCAATGGGCCCGGCCGCTGGGTCCTCCTCGACTTCGGCGACATCGTCGTCCACGCCCAGCACGACGACGAGAAGGACTTCTACGACCTCGAGCGCCTCTGGCGCGACTGCCCGCACCTCGATCTCGGGGTCACGGGGTCACAGCAGTCGTGACGCCCCGTCGCCTCGTCGTGCTGCGGCACGGGCAGACGACCTCCAACCAGCAGGGGATCTGGCAGGGCCACCTCGACCACGAGCTCACCGAGCTCGGTCACGAGCAGGCCCGTGCCGCCGCGGCGGCGATCTCCTCCCTTCGTCCCGCCCGGGTCGTCTCCTCGGACCTCGAGCGCGCCCGGGTCACCGCCGAGGAGGTGGCCGCCGCGTGCGGGATCGGGCTGAGCATCGACGAGCGCTGGCGGGAGATCCACGCCGGCCGGTGGCAGGGGCTCACGGCGGCACAGGTGCACGCGCAGTACCCCGAGGACGCCGAGCGGCTCATCACCGGTGAGGACTTCAAGCGAGGGGGCAACGGCGAGTCCCTCGCCGATGTCGCGGCCCGCGTCCGCCCGGCCCTCGAGGAGCTCACGGCGGGGATGGGCCCGGGGGAGTGCGTCGTCATCGCCACCCACGGCGTCACCGGGCGCTCGCTCGTCGCCGAGCTCGTCGGCCTCGACCAGTCGACCGCCTGGCGCGTGCTCGGTGGCTTCGGCAACTGCCACTGGGCCGCACTGGAGGAGGGGCCGGCCGGGTGGCGGATCACCCAGTGGAATGCCTCTGCCGCAGGCCTCTGACCCCGATTTGGTGAACGAGGGGTGACCGGGGTTAGACTCTCGCAGTCCCCTTCGGGGGATCCCACTCGGGGCTGTAGCGCAGTTGGTAGCGCACCTCCATGGCATGGAGGGGGTCAGGGGTTCGAATCCCCTCAGCTCCACCAGTGGTA
>DXAR01000183.1 GCA_019116945.1 Candidatus Janibacter merdipullorum
ACGGAGTCGCAGAAGCGGTCGACGTACGCCGTGAAGGCCCGCACGTCCTCCTCCGGCCAGTCCGCGAGGAGCTCGTGGAACCACGCCTCCCGACGGGCGACGAGCTCGTCGAGGACCGCCAGCCCCTCGTCCGAGAGCGCGACGAGCTGGGCCCGGCCGTCCTCGGGGTCGGGCACCTTGGCGAGCAGGCCCAGCGCGGTGAGGTGGCTGACCTGCCGGCTCACGGTCGAGGCATCGGCGATCGTGCGCTCGGCGATGTCACCGACCCGGCCGGGCTGGTCCCGGAGGGCGACGAGGACCGCGTGGTGGGTGGGCTCCAGGCTCGGGTGGACGCGAGGGGCGCGGGCGCGGGTGGCCTGCAGCATGCGCAGCATCCGGATGACGCTGACGCTGAGCTTGCCGGCGGAGGCGGGCACGAGGGTCTCCTGGGGAGGGCGGGGTCCTGTCGGCGCACCGGTGGGCGGGCCCATCAGGTGCGTTGCCTAGATTAGACGTCATGTCCGCCCCCGAGACCGCCTCCCGCACGACCCCCTTGCCGCTGGGACTCCTCGGTCTCGTCTCGGTGGTGGTCGTCCTCGCCGCCACGGCCTTCGGCGGGGGCGCAGCGCCCCTGGACCTCGGCGACCCGGGGCCCTTCGTCCGGTGGTCGCTGCCGACCCTCCGGGCCATCCACGACGCGGCGGCGGCGGTGACGATCGGGGCCCTCGCGCTCGCGGCCTTCATCGTCCCGGAGACGACGCGCACCGCGCGCCGGCAGTCCCTCGCCCAGCTCGCGGGTGGGGCCGCCATCGTCTGGTTCCTCGCCGGGGTGGGCGGGATCCTCACGAACTTCGCCTCGCTCGCCGGCCTCGGGCTCACCGACCCGAACTACCTCTCCCAGCTCATGGCCTTCATCTGGGAGCTGGACGCCACCCGGACCGCGGTCATCTCCGCGCTCGTCGTCGCCGTCGTCGCGGTCACGGCACCGCTCGCCTCCTCCAAGACCGCTCTCGCGTGGCTCTCCGGGGCCAGCCTCTTCGCCCTGCTGCCGCTGGCCCTCTCCGGCCATTCCGCGGCGAGCCTCGACCACATGTCCGGGGTCAACGCCCTTGGCTTCCACCTCGTCTCCGCCAGCGTGTGGGTCGGCGGGCTCGTCGCGCTCGTCGTCATCCGCCCTTCGCTCGGCAAGCACCTCGGGGTGACGGTGCGGCGCTACTCCTCGGTCGCGGGCTGGTGCTTCGTCCTGCTCGTCGGGTCCGGGCTGCTCGCCTCGTGGATCAACATCGGCGGCCTCGCCGGCCTCGACTCGCGCTACGGGGTCCTGCTCATCCTCAAGGCGGTCGCCGCGGTCCTCCTCGGCGGAGCCGGCTGGTGGCACCGGCACCGGATCATCGCTGCCCTCGACACGGGCGAGAAGGGGAGCGCCTCCGCCTTCGCCCGGCTGGCCATCGGCGAGGTGGCGGTCATGGCCGGGGCGATGGGTCTGGGCGCCGCCGTCGGCCGCACCCCGACGCCGCCCACGGCGGAGGAGCGCCCCGAGACCTCGATCGTCTACGACCTGTCCGGCTACCTCGACCCGGGGGCGCCCGGCCCCATGAGCTGGCTCACCGAGTGGCAGATCGACTGGCTGTGGCTGCCCGTCTCCGTCATCGCGATCTTCGTGTACCTGCGCTGGGTGCTCCGGCTGCGGGCGCGGGGCGACCACTGGCCGGCCCTGCGAACCGTCGGCTGGGTGCTCGGCTGGTTCGTCTTCTTCTACTTCACCTCGGGCGGCCCCGGCGTCTACGGCAAGGTGAGCTTTTCCTGGCACATGGTCGAGCACATGGGCATCGCGATGATCGCCCCGCTCCTCATGGTGCCGGGCGCGCCGGTGACCCTCGCGCTGCGCGCCCTCCCCGCTCGCAAGGACAAGACGCTCGGTCCGCGGGAGCTCATCCTCGCCATCGTCCACTCGAGCTATTTGCGGGTCCTGGCCAACCCGATCGTCGCGGCCTCGCTCTTCTTCTTCAGCCTCGCGATCTTCTACTACAGCCCGCTCTTCGAGCTGGCGCTGAGCACCCACACCGGGCACGTGCTCATGATCGCGCACTTCCTCGCGACGGGGTACATGTTCACGTGGGTCCTCATCGGGATCGACCCGGGGCCGAAGAAGTGGTCCCCCCTGGCGCTCCTCGTCATCCTCTTCACGACGATCAGCTTCCACGCCTTCTTCGGTGTCCTCATCACCCAGTCCACCGACCTGCTCGCCGCGGACTTCTTCTCGCGGCTCGACCTCGACTGGGTCCCCGATCCCCTCGCCGACCAGCGCGCCGGCGGGGCGATCGCCTGGGGTGTCGGTGAGGCGCCGACGCTCGTCCTCGCCATCGCCGTCGCCTGGCAGTGGATGCGCTCCGACTCCCGGGAGACGACCCGGCTCGACCGGCGGGCGGACCGGGAGGAGGACGCCGAGCTCGAGGCCTACAACGCACATCTGGCCGGCCTCAACCGCCGCGAGGACGACTGAGACCGGCCAGACCGGGGTGGGTCAGGAGCAGTTGCTCCAGTAGGTGGTGGCGCTCTTCGCCGCCCACGTGGAGTTGCCCTTGTAGATCGCGCGGTAGCGGTAGCAGGAGCTCGGCTTCACCGAGGTGTTCCACGCGTAGTAGCCGTGCCCGTTGGTCTTGGCCGTCCCCGCGGTGAACCAGTAGCTCCCGTAGGCCTGACGGGCCTCGATCGTGACATTCGCCGAGCGCAGGGGGCGGATGGAGCTGCTCCAGAGCTTCGTCAGGCGGCCCTTGACCTGGGTGCCGCCGGTGCTCCGCGGGTAGAGGCGGACGCTCGTGCGCACCTTGGTCCCGGGGGCAGCGGTCTGCCGCTCCCAGTTGCTGTGCTTGCTCGCGTACCAGGCATTGCCCTGGTAGACGGCCCGGTAGGTGCGGGAGCGGCTGGCCGTGAGGTTGACGCGGTAGCTGCCGTCGGCGTTGGTCTCGGGGCGGGCGATCGTCGACCACGACGAGGAGCCGAGGTTGCGAGCCTGGAAGAGCAGCGGTCGGCCCGCGAGCGGACGGTAGGTCTTGGCGTTGTAGACCTCGCCGACGGCGGTGAGCTTCTCACCCGTCCCGCTCCACAGCGGCTCGACGCTGAGGGTGAGTGCTGCCGTGCTCTTGGCCGAGGACGCCCCGACGGAGGGGGCCGTACGGGCCGAGCCGAGGGCGGGGGTCGAGGACTCCGAGGGCTCGGGTGTGGCCTCCGGGGTGTCGGCCTCGGGGCTGGACTCCGTGGCGGAGGGGGCCGGCGTCCACGTGCCCGTCGGCTGGGGGTCCATGCGACGGAACTCCGGTTCCGACGCGCTCGCGAGGGGCGCCAGGGTCAGCGTGAGGGCGGAGGCGGCGGTCACGGACAGGACGCGTCGGGGGATCGGGCGCATCAGGGGTGCTCCATCTTCGAGGTGTGGCAGATGTGACGAGTGTGACTCGTGTGGCGACAGTGATGATTGTGCATCCTGAGCGGCGTTAGGGTGGGGCGAAACGCCGGAGAGAGGGGCATGTCATGGGCGGCGAGGCGCTGTTCTGGATCTTCATCGTCGTCTTCACGCTGCTCATGGTCGCGGGGTTCTTCCTCCTGGACCGTCCGCGGCGTTCACGGGGTGTCCCGACGAAGTTGTCGGTGAACACCGACCTCTCGGACCCCCGAGGGCGTCACTCTCTGGCCGACCGGGTCGACCCCTCGGACACCGACAGCCGGCTCTGAGCAGCCGGAGAAACGGAGCTCTACGTGTACATCGGTATCGGCATCTTCCTCCTGCTCGTCGGCCTCGTCATCGTCTTCGCCTACAACGGCGACATGATGATCGCCGGGCTCGACCTCGGCGTCATCGGCTGGATCGCCATCGGCCTGGGTGTCCTGGCCATCCTGCTCAGCCTCGTCCTCGACCGCCGTCGCCGGCGGCCGGTGGTCTACGACGACCGGTACTGAGCCCCCCGGGCACGACGAAGGGGGCTTCCCGCCACTGGCGGGAAGCCCC
>DXAR01000029.1 GCA_019116945.1 Candidatus Janibacter merdipullorum
GGAAAGTGACGCATGATCTCCCCGCTCCCGTGTCTGACCAATCGGTCGACGAGGCTATGGACGCATCTCCGTCCGGAGCAACAGATTTTGCCGCCATGATGGGGTACGTGACCGGACAGAATGCAGCCGACCCACCCGGTCGGGACGCGCGTCCTTCGGCCTCGACGTGTGTGGTCTGGCACGAGGACGGTGCGGAGCACGCGGCCCAGTGGCACTCGGAGAGCGCGGCCCCGGCTCCGGAGACCGTTGTGGTCGCTGACGACACCCTCACTGCTGATGCGGCGATGCGTCTCGTGCGGCAGGGGAGCGCGATCCTCTGGCGCGGCGACTACCACAACGCGCGGCAGCTGCTGAAGGCACTCGATCGTCGGGTCCAGCGTCGCGCCGCGCGGCGGCAGCGAGGCGATGTGACCTTCGCGGGGCACCGGGCGACTCGCACGGAGCGCGCGACGCTTCTGGCCCGGCTCGTCGTGCGGCTCGAGGCGGACCACTCCCTTCGCCTCCGTCGGGCACCGGACGTGCGCGAGGCCTGCACCGCTGCATACGGCGAGACCACCGGCCCGATGTGCATCGCCCTGACAGAGCTGCTCGGCGTCATCGGTGCCCACCAGTGGCAGGAGAAGGGGGTCCACGTCCCAGCGCTCGGTGAGACCGTCCATCCGGGATACGGCGTCTTCTCTCCCGTCCGGGGCGAGTACATCGACCTCGTCGCCGAGGCGCCGCTGGCCGACCCGCCGCCGCGGGTCGCCTTCGACCTCGGGACCGGCACCGGCGTGCTGGCGGCCGTCCTCGCTCGGCGGGGCGTCGCGGAGGTCGTCGCCACGGACATCAACCCCCGGGCGGTGGAGTCGGCCCGGGACAATGCGGCTCGGCTCGGCGTCGCCGGCCGGGTGCGACCGCTCGAGGCGGACCTCTACCCGTCCGGGCGCGCGGACCTCGTCGTGTGCAACCCGCCCTGGCTGCCGGGGGAGCCGACCTCCGCCCTCGAGACCGGGATCTACGACCCGGGGTCGGACATGCTGCGGCGTTTCCTCGCCGGACTCCCGGACCATCTCGAGCCGGGCGGCGAGGGCTGGCTCGTCCTCTCCGACCTCGCCGAGCACCTCGGGCTGCGGGGCCGGGACGAGCTCCTCGAGCTCATCGCCGGTGCGGGTCTGCGGGTGGTGGACCGGCACGAGACCACGCCACGGCACTCCCGTGCCACCGACGCCAAGGACGCTCTCCACGCGGCCCGCCGGGCCGAGGTCACCTCGCTGTGGCGGCTCGCGGTCCTCAGGTGAGCACCACCAGCTCCTGCGTCGCCCGCGTCATCGCGACGTAGTGGTCGACGGCGCCCTCGATGCCCTCGCCCCACGACTGCGGGTCGACGAGGACGACGAGGTCGAACTCCAGACCCTTCACCTGCTCGGGGGAGAGCGAGCGCACCCGAGGGCCCTCCTCGACGCAGGGGTCGCCGACGACGCAGGCGATGCCCTCCTCGTGCTCGTCCAGCCACGACGTGAGGACGTCGTCCAGCTGGTCGCGGCTCCCGTGCTCGACGGGGATCCCACTCTCCCGCACCGACGTCGGGACATTGGCATCCGGGAGGACCGCCCGGATCACCGGCTCGGCCTCGGTCATGACCTCCTGCGGGGTCCGGTAGTTGATGTTCAGGGAGGCCAGCTCGTGCCGGTCGAGACCGACCCTCTCCAGCCGCTCCTGCCACGACTCGCTGAACCCGTGCCGGGCCTGGGCACGGTCACCGACGACGGTGAGGCTGCGTGAGGGGCACCGGGCGATGAGCATCTGCCACTGCGCGTCGGTCAGCTCCTGGGCCTCGTCGACGATGATGTGGGCGAAGGGCCCGGCGAGCAGGTCGGGGTCGCCGGTGGGGAGCCCCGACTCGTCGACGAGCGCCGAACCGATGTCCTCCCCGCGCAGCATCGACATCACGTGCATCTCGGAGTCATCGCTCGCGATGAGGTGCTCGACGACCTGGGCCATCTGCTCGCGCTCGGCCGCGACGGCGGCCTCGCGCCGCCTCGCCCTGCGGGCCGCCTCGGGGTCGCCGAGCCGACGACGCGCGGCATCGAGCAGAGGCAGGTCGGCTGCGGTCCAGGCGTGGGGCTCCCTTCGCTGCATCCGTCGGACCTCGTCCACGGTGAGCCACGGGGCGCACCTGCGCAGGTAGGCCGGGACCGACCAGAGGTCCCCGACGAGGTCCGTGGGCTGCCGCTCGAGGCTGCGGGCGATCGCCGCGAAGTGGGACTCGTCCTCGGCGATGAGGGCCGGGTCGTCCTTGTGGGCCAGATGCTCGGGGAGGTGGAAGGCGCGGGTGGATGTGGTGCTCACGGCATCTCCGGGACGAAGGGGGTGGGTCGGCCGCACGAGTGTGCGCCCCCGAGGGGGCCTTGCGGCAGACCCCCCATGGGCTATACCTTGAGAGTGGCGGGAGAGATCTCCCGCCTATTCGTGCGTCGGGGGCCGGGTCAGCCGGAGAGGGCGGCCGTCAGGGCATCGCCGGCACGGGAGACGTCGTCACGGGTCGTGGACCGGCCCAGTGAGAGCCGGAGCGCGCCGAGCGCGGTGTCGTGGTCGACGCCCATCGCCAGCAACGCGGTCGAGGGGGAGTGCACCCCGGAGTGACAGGCGCTCCCCGTGGACGCCGCGAGGTGCGGGATCTCCTCGAGGACCTCGGCCCCGACCCGACCGGGGGCGGCGACCATGAGCGTGTTGGGCAGGCACCCCTCGGCGGGGGAGACCCGGCGCAGGTTCGGGATGGCGTGGGCGAGCCTGTCCCACAACAGATCTCGAAGCACTGCCTGCCTCGGCCCCTCCGAGTCGAGCAGCGACCCGGCGAGCTCGGCGGCGGCGCCCAGCGCGACGATTCCGGGGACGTTCTCGGTACCGGGGCGCAGGCCCCCTTCCTGCCCTGCGCCGCGCAGGACCGGGGCGAGGGACGTGCCACGGCGGACGTAGAGCGCTCCCACTCCCTTCGGTGCGTAGACCTTGTGCCCGGCGACGGACAGCAGGTCGACACCGAGGTCCTCGACCGACACCGGGACCTTGCCCACCGCCTGGGCGGCATCGGCATGGACCACGCCGCCCGCGGAGCGGACCTGCTCGGCGAAGTCCGCCACGGGCTGGATCGCGCCGGTCTCGTTGTGCGCGAGGATCAGCGTGCCGAGCCCGAGCGGGACCATGGGGACCTCTTCGAGCCGGACCCGGGACGCGGCGTCGACGGGGAGCTCGTGGACGCGCCAGCCCTGCTCCCGCAGGTGGGCGAGAGGGGCCTGCGTCGCGGGGTGCTCCACGGACGAGGTCAGCGCGGCGTGGCAGGTCGCCACGGCCGCAACCCCTCGGACCGCGAGGTTGTTGGCCTCCGTGCCTCCTGAGGTGAAGACGATCTCGTCGGGGTGGGCTCCGACGAGGGCGGCGACCTGCTCGCGCGCCCGGTCGACGGCTCCTCGAGCGCGGACGCCACCAGGGCTGCTGCTGGACGGGTTGCCCCAGTGCTCGGTGAGGTAGGGCCACATCGCGTCGGCGACCTCGTCGGCGACCGGTGTCGTCGCATTGTGATCGAGGTGGATCGACTCGGGTCGCGTCATCGGATGCCTCCTCCTGGTCGTGCCACGACCCATCCTGCGCCACCTCGTGACGGAACTCGACCCCCGAGGAAAAGCCGTGTGTAGTGGGAGCGTGCCCGTCCGCCTCGACATCCACGACATCCGGTCCCTCGTCGACGACCGGGAGCTGACGACCCTCTCCGGGGTCGTGCGGGACCTGCCCGTCCCGCAGCTCGTCCGCTGCATCGAGGCGCTCCCGGTCACCGACGCCGCGGTGATCTTCCGACTGCTCGACAAGGACCTCGCCGCCCGCGTCTTCGACGACCTGGAGACGGCCACCCAGGCGGACCTGATCACGAGCCTCGGCCATGTGCCTCTCACGGAGGTCTTCGCCGGTCTCGACCCCGATGAGCAGGCGCGCCTCCTCGACGAGCTGCCGGCTCGTGTGGCCACGCGCCTCGTCGACACCTTCGACGAGCACGAGCTCGACGCGACGATGGACCTCCTCGGGTACGCGACCGGTTCCGTCGGTCGGCGCATGTCGCCGGTCGCGGTCCGAGCACGTGCCGACGAGACCGTGGGCGAGGTGCTCACGGCCATCGGGCGTCACGACGGCGACGCCGACGTCGTGTCCGTCGTCCCCGTGATCAGTCACGACCGGGTCCTCCTCGGCACCGTCGACGTGGTGGACCTCGTGCGTCACGCGCCCCAGGAGCGGGTCACCACGGTCATGGACGAGGAGGCGACGCCGGTCGGGACCGACGCCGACGCGGAGCAGGCCGCCCGCCTGGTCCTCGACGGAGGCCGCCTGCTCCTGCCGGTCGTCGACAGCGAACGGCGCCTCGTCGGGGTCCTGCCGATCACCGACGCCGCCCGGATCGACAAGGAGGCCGTGGCCGAGGACCAGGCGCGCGCCGGGGCCAGCGAGCCACTCCGGCGGCCCTACCTGCTCACCCCCGTCCTGACCGTCGCCCGGGCCCGGATCGTCTGGCTCTTCGTCCTCGCGATCTCCGCGGTGCTCACCGTGCAGGTCCTCGAGATGTTCGAGGCCACCCTCGAGCAGCAGGTCGCCCTCGCCCTCTTCATCCCGTTGCTCACCGGGATCGGTGGCAACACGGGCTCCCAGGCCGCCACGACCGTCACCCGCGCCCTGGCGATGGGTGACGTGCGGAAGCGGGACGTGCCCCGGGTCGCCGTCAAGGAGATGCGCACCGGCCTCTACCTCGGGCTGCTCCTGGCCGTGGTCGCCTTCGTCATCGCCTCGCTCGTCTACGGGACCGGCATCGGGACGGTCATCGCCCTGACGCTCATGATCAACTGCCCGATCGCCGCGACGGTCGGTGGCGTCATCCCCATCGTCGCGCGCGCCTGCCGGGTCGACCCAGCGGTCTTCTCCACCCCCTTCATCTCGACCTTCTGCGATGCCAGCGGGCTGCTCATCTACTTCCTCGTGGCGATCAGCGTCCTGGGGCTGTGACGACGTGGGGGCGCACGGGCAGGATGAGCGGACCCACCCGACTCACCGAGAGGTCTCCATGACCCGCATCCGCCCCTTCGCCCAGGTGGACGTCTTCGGTGCGTCGCCCTTCTCCGGCAACCCGGTCGCCGTGGTGCTCGACGCCACCGACCTCACGGATGAGGCGATGCAGGCGCTGGCCCGGTGGACCAACCTCTCCGAGACGACCTTCGTCCTCCCGCCGACGACGCCGGACGCGGACTACCGGGTGCGCATCCTCACACCCGGCGGGGAGCTCCCCTTCGCCGGTCACCCGACGCTCGGCACCGCGCACGCCTGGCTGAAGTCCGGTGGGCGGCCCCGCGATCCGGGTGCCATCGTCCAGGAGTGCGCCGCGGGCCTGGTCGAGGTGCGAAGGGAGGAGGGCCGGCTCTCCTTCGCCGCGCCGCCGTTGCTGCGCGAGGGCCCCGTCGAGGAGGAGGACCTTGCGCCCGTGCGGGAGGCGCTCGAACTCGCTCCCGAGGAGGTCATCGGCCACCAGTGGGTGGACAACGGCCCCGGGTGGCTCGTCGTCGAAGTCGCGAGCGACGAGCGGGTCCGTGGGCTCAACCCTGACCTCTCGCTCCTCCCGGAGGCGAAGCTCGGGGTGATCGGCTTCCACCCGCAGGGATCCGAGGTCCTCTACGAGACTCGGGCCTTCGCCCCCGGAGCCGGTGTCGCGGAGGACCCGGTCACGGGGAGCCTCAACGCCGGTGTCGCGCAGTGGCTCGTGCGCGAGGGGCGGGTGCCCGGTCGATGGACCGTCGCCCAGGGCGGCTGCATCGGGCGAGCCGGTCGGCTGACGATCGAGGCGGACGACGGCTGCACGGTGTGGGTCGGCGGCACGACGCGGACCCTCGTCCGGGGGAGCATCGAGCTGTGAGTCGACCTGGCACGTAGGCTGGAGTGATGGCCCGCATCGTCACCGACCAGAAGACCCGCGTCGTCAGTGCGCCGGTGGCGATCATCGTCGCCATCCTCAGCGCCGGGTACATGCTGCCGTGGGCCATCGCCGCCGTCCGCGGCAACCGCAACGCCTGGTCGGTCTTCTGGGTCAACCTGCTGCTCGGCTGGACCGTCATCGGCTGGATCATCGCCCTCGTCATGTCGATCCGGGAGCACCGCATCCTCGACGTGCGCTGACCCGCCCCGCCCCTCCTCACCGGCTTGCGAAAGTCGGTTGGTGGGGCCCGACCCGATGGGGGAGGATCCCCCTCCGTGGGACATGTCGACGTGGCCGGAGTCCGGTACGAGCTCTCGGACGGACGAGTGCTCCTGGACGATGTGTCCTTCCGCGTCGGTGAGGGCGCGAAGGTCGCCCTCGTCGGAGCCAACGGTGCCGGCAAGACCACCCTCATGCGCATCATCACCGGCGAGCTGCCTCCCCACGGCGGATCCGTCACTCGCGCAGGCGGGCTGGGCGTCATGCGCCAGCACGTCGGAGCCGGCCTGGGCGAGCGACCGATGGTCTCCGGCCTCCTCCTGTCGGTGTCGCCCAAGGCGGTCCGCGAGGCCGCGGCCGAGATCGACCGACTCGAGCTGGAGCTCATGGAGGTCGAGGACGAGCGCACCCAGATGCGGTACGCCACCGCGCTGTCCGACTACGCGGACGCCGGCGGCTACGACCAGGAGGTCCTCTGGGACGTGTGCACCACCGCTGCGCTGGGCGTCCCCTTCGAGCGGTGCCGTCACCGGGACCTGTCGACGCTCTCCGGCGGCGAGCAGAAGCGCCTCGTCCTCGAGTACCTGCTCCGCGGACCCGACGCCGTGCTGCTCCTCGACGAGCCGGACAACTACCTCGACGTCCCCGGCAAGATCTGGATGGAGGAGCAGATCCGCGAGAGCGACAAGACCATCCTCTTCATCAGCCACGACCGCGAGCTGCTCGCCAACACCGCGACCCGAGTCGTCACTGTCGAGCTGGGCCGCGCCGGCAACCGCGTCTGGACCCACCCCGGCGGCTTCGGCAGCTACCACGCGGCGCGGAGAGAGCGCTTCGCCCGCTTCGAGGAGCTGCGCCGGAGGTGGGACGAGGAGCACGCCAAGCTCAAGGACCTCGTCCTCATGTACAAGCAGAAGTCGAAGTACAACTCCGACATGGCCACCCGCTACCAGTCGGCCAAGACCCGGCTCGAGCGCTTCGAGGCGGAGGGCCCACCGACGGAGCAGCCGCGCGAGCAGAAGGTCTCGATGCGCCTCCACGGCGGACGCACCGGCAAGCGTGCCGTCATTTGCGAGAGCCTCGAGCTCACCGATCTCATGCGGCCCTTCGACCTCGAGGTCTGGTACGGCGAGCGGGTGGCGGTCCTGGGCTCCAACGGCTCGGGCAAGTCGCACTTCCTCCGCCTGCTGGCGGCGGGGGGCAGCGACCCGGAGATCGACAACTTCCCCGTCGGTGAGGCCGTCATCGCTCCCGTGGCCCACACGGGTCGGGCCCGACTCGGCGCCCGTGTGCGCCCCGGGTGGTTCGTGCAGACCCACGACCACCCCGAGCTCATCGGCCGGACGCTGCTGGCGATCCTCCACCGTGGGGACGACCACCGGTCCGGGATGGGCCGCGAGGCGGCGAGCCGGGTGCTCGACCGGTACGAGCTCGCGCACGCGGGGGAGCAGACCTTCGAGTCCCTCTCGGGCGGGCAGCAGGCGCGCTTCCAGATCCTGCTGCTCGAGCTCTCCGGTGCCACGCTCCTGCTCCTCGACGAGCCGACGGACAACCTCGACGTCGAGTCGGCCGAGGCTCTCGAGGAGGGACTCGACTCCTTCGAGGGGACGGTCCTCGCGGTGACCCACGACCGGTGGTTCGGGCGTGGCTTCGACCGGTACCTGCTGTTCGGCGAGGACGGGCGCGTCCGGGAGACGGACGGACCGGTCTGGGACGAAGGGCGGGTCGCCCGTCAGCGGTGACCCCACCCTCGCGGTGAGCTAGAACCGGGCGAGGTCGTCCATCATCTCGGTGGTGAGCCAGGCGTCCGGGATGCCGAAGCCGTCGACGAGAGTGCCGACATGCGGCCGCAGCTCGG
This sequence comes from Candidatus Janibacter merdipullorum, assembly GCA_019116945.1. Classification (GTDB taxonomy): domain Bacteria; phylum Actinomycetota; class Actinomycetes; order Actinomycetales; family Dermatophilaceae; genus Janibacter; species Janibacter merdipullorum. The sequence goes on from DXAR01000029.1 coordinate 8,061, forward strand.
CGCACAGCTCGTTGACCCGCGCCACGACCCCCTTCGACTGGCTCGCGCTGAGCCGGCCGTGCTCCATGAACCACGCCCGGTTCGCCTCCACGGTGCTGAAGACGAAAAGGTCGCAGACCTTCTCGAGCAGGTCCCGGCCGGGGCCCTGCGCCGCCTCGTCGATGGCGGTGACGAAGGCCTCCAGCGTCACCCGGTCCATGTGCGCCCGGGCCGCGTCGAGAAGGTGGTCCTGAGCGGCGTTGAAGACGGCGAAGGAATCGGCCTCGTCGTCCGAGACCCGCCGCAGGCGCAGGGCGAGCGTCTCCGTGAGGTGGGACTCGCGGTCCTCGAAGAAGGCGAGCTGGCCACCGCGGTCGAGGAGCGCGTCGTCCCCGTCCTTGCCGGGGGCACCGGAGATGAGCCGCTGGATGAGCGAGCCACCGATGGTGCGCTCGATGACCGAGGTCGTCAGCTGCCGGGCGCCGAAGAGGATCGCCCCACGCGTGTCGAGGTCGGCGAAGTCGCTCGCGTAGTTGGTGAGCATCCCCTTCGCGACGAGCTGGAGGAGGACCGTGTTGTCGCCCTCGAAGGTCGTGAAGACATCGGTGTCGGCCTTGAGGTCGGTGAAGCGGTTGAGGCTCATGTACCCGGCCCCACCGCACGCCTCGCGGCAGGTCTGGATCGTGTCGGTCGCGTGCTCGGTGGTGATCGCCTTGAGGCCCGCGGCCCGGGCCTCGAGCTCACGCTGCTCGCTCTCGCCGGTGACCTCGCCGGAGTCGATCGCCGCCATCTTCTCGACGACCCGGTTCTGCGCGAGGGCGAGCGCGTAGGACTTCGCCAGCCGGGGCAGCAGCTTCCGCTGGTGCCCCAGGTAGTCGAGGATGACGACCTCGTGCTCCCCGTCGGGATAGGTGAACTGGGTGCGCCGGGTCCCGTAGCGGATGGCGATCGCCAGGGCGCTGCGGGCGGCCGCGCCGGCACCGGCACCGACGGTGATCCGTCCGCGGACGAGCGTGCCGAGCATGGTGAAGAAGCGCCGGTTGACGCTCTCGATCGGTGACGTGTAGCGCCCTTCGTCGTCGATGTCGCCGTACCGGTTGAGGAGGTTCTCCCGCGGGACGCGCACCTCGTCGAACATGAGGCGGCCGTTGTCCACGCCGCGCAGGCCCATCTTGGAGCCGCAGTCGGAGATCGTCACCCCGGGCATCGCAGCGCCCGACTCGTCGCGGATCGGCACGAGGACGCAGTGCACGCCGTGGGTCTCACCCCCGACGACCAACTGGGCGAAGACCGCGGCGAGGCGGGCGTCGCGGGCCGCTCCGCCGATGTAGTCCTTGCGGGCGGCGTGGGACGGCGAGTGGATGACGAGCTCATCGGTCTCCGGGTCGTGGGTGGCCGTCGTGAGGATCGACTGCACATCGGACCCGTGGCCGGTCTCGGTCATCGCGAAGCACCCCGGGAGGCTGAGGTCCGCCATGCCGGGGAGGTAGCGCTCGTGGTGCCGCTCGGTACCGAGGTTGGCGATCGCCCCGCCGAAGAGTCCGAACTGGACGCCCGCCTTGACGAAGACGGAGAGGTCGCCGTGGCCGATCATCTCCAGGCCGGTGACCGACGCACCGAGATCACCGGTGCCCCCGACCGAAGGGGGCAGGCCGCCCCGCACGAGGTCGGTGCGGGTGAGGGCGGTCGTCATCTCGAGGGTGCGCTGCCGGTGCTCCTCGAGTCCGAGCTCGAGGGCGGGCACGGCGACGGGGAAGCGGTCGTCGGCCCGGAGGGCCTGGCGGGTCTTCGCCCACCGGCCGTCGAGGACGGTCCTGATCTGGTCGGCGACGGGGTCCGTGATCTGGTCGGAGCTCATGCCCGTCATGCTTCCAGATGCCGCCTACCCGGAGGAGGTGGCGCGGGGGGAGGCCTGGTCGGTGGCGGGCAGGCGGGACAGGGCGAGCGCGGCGAGCAGGGCCGACCCGGAGCAGATCGCCCACACGGTGAGGTACCCCGACATCGGCGCGTGCCCCTCGGTCGGGTCGGAGATGCTGCCCGTGGAGGCGAGGGCGACGGCGAAGAGGGCCGACGCGATGCACCCGCCGACGGTCTTGGTCGCATTGGTCAGCCCCGCTGCCTCGGCGGTCCCGCCGTGCTGGGAGGCCTGCGCG
>DXAR01000005.1 GCA_019116945.1 Candidatus Janibacter merdipullorum
GCTCCGCCGAGGTCATCGCCGCCCGGCTGAAGGGGCGTCGGGGGCACTTCATGCCCGCCTCCCTGCTCCAGTCGCAGATCGACACCCTCGAGGAGCTCGACCCCGACGAGGACGGGGTGGTCCTCGACCTCACCGCCCCGCCGGCCGGGCTCATCGCCCGGGCCCTGGAGGCGGTGCGCGAAGGGCCCTGACTCTGCTTCGCAAGACTTTCCCCGGGTTCGCAGGAGTTTCATACTCTTGCGAACCCGGGGATTATCGGGTGACCCGAGAATCGCGAGGCTAACCGAAGATCGCCACCGCCAGCAGAGTCGAGACGATGAGTCCGGCCATCACCGGCAGGAAGCACATTCGTGCCAGCTCGAGAACGTTGACGCGGGCGAAGCCCGCCACGGCGATGAGCGAGGACCACGCGACGAAGGTCCCGCCACCGGACCAGATGTTGCCCATCTGACCGACCGCAGCCAGCGTCTCGGGGGAGACCCCGACGACCGGGCCGAGGCTGCCGGCGAGGGATCCGGTGAGCGGCAGGCCAGAGAAGCCCGAGCCATCGAGTCCGGCGATGATGCCGATCGCGAGGATGCCGATCGCGGAGACATAACCGTTCTCCGGGATGTAGGTCTGGGCGCTGAGCACGGCGTCGAAGAGCAGCGAAGGCCCTTCGGCGACGCCCTCCGCGTTCGGCTCGACGCCGAGGATCGTCCCGGAGAAGTCTCCGTTGCCGATGAAGAAGAAGCCAGCGATTGGCAGGACGACTCCCATGGCCTTGAAGGCGAAGACGAGGCCGTCGACCACGTGCTCGGCGGACCGCTCCAAGAACGTTGCCCGACTCTCTGCGAAGGCGGCGAAGAAGATCGTCATCGCTGCGATGCCTCCGACGAGAGCAGCGGCGTCGCCACCTGAGACGCCGCTGTCGGCGCCGGCCGAGAGGGTCCACACGAGGTAGCCGATGAGGGCGAGGTAGGCGAGGGGTACGGCAATGGCGAAGCCCTTGGACACGAGGGGCGAGACGCCCGGTGGCGTGTCGAAGGTATCGGAGTCCGGCGAGACCGCCTCCGACTCGCGTTCGCGCGCGGCCCGGGACATCTCGTCGAGGGCCTCGACGCGCCCGGTCGAGGGCGAGTCCACCGTCGTGAACTCGTCGACCTGGTCGAGCTTGCCCTCCCATGCCGCCAGCAGCGCCGGATCCGGGCGACGCATGCGCCGGAACTCGAGGGCGTAGCCGATGGCGAGCGCGACGGCACCGGTGATGAGTGACAGGACGAGTGCACGGTTGGCGATCGTGTCCGCGTCCGCGCTCGCGGCTGTCGCGGACAGTCCCGGAGCAACGCGGATGACGAAGTCGCTCGAGAGCGCCATGCCTTGCCCCGCCACGGCGATGGCGAAGCCGGCGGCGAGGGGACGTAGACCGGATCGCACGGCCACGGGCACGAGCACCGCGCCGATGAGCGGCACGGCGGGAGTCGGCCAGAAGAAGAGCGAGATGATGTAGGTGGCGACGGCGATGGTCCAGAAGGACAGGTGACCGTTGCGCATCACCGGTCGGAAGGGCGCCACCATCCGCTTGTCCGAGCCCAGAGCCTGCAGGGCCCCGAGCATCCCCGTCACGAGGGCGATGATGAGGAAGATGTTGAAGAGCTCCTTGGCCGCGACGAGGGTCGCGTTGAAGATCGCGGCCAGACCGGCGGGGAGTGATCCCGTGTACACGATGCCCACGAGCATGGTGAAGAAGACGGCGGGGACGATGATGTTCTTGCGGGCGAGCATCGTTGCGAGGATCGCGACGATGCCGATGAGGTACACCCAGTGCGCTGCGGTGAGCTCAACCATGGTGGGGGGACTCCTGACACGACGGTGTGTTGGTGGTCGGACACCCTGCCGAGGGGGTGAGGGCGGTGGCTACGTCTGGATGCACAGTTTGAGATGGAAGATCCTGTGCACCTTTCCCGTACCCCGGATGGCCATTCCTCGGCATGGTTGACTGCGGCAGAGTCGACTCCCTCCGCCGGGGACGAGTGAAGGGAGAAGCCGTCACGTGAGTGCGATCGATCGCCGGGCGGCCATGATCGCGGCTGCAGCGCTGCTGCTGGTGACGATCACCGGCACGATGTCGAACAACATCATCAATGTGCCGTTGCGCCGGGTGGCGGCCGACTTCGACGAGCCCGTCGCATACGCGGTGCTGTGCGTGAGCGCCTTCACCCTCATGCTCGCCATCTCCCTGCCGCTCACCGGATGGCTGGGTGACCGGTTCGGTCGCAAGCGGGTGCTCGTCGCGGCACTGGCCCTGATGTCGGTCGCACAGGTCGCGGCAGCCTTGGCGCCATCCCTCCCCTTCCTCATCGTCATGCGGGCGCTGCAGGGCCTCGGGTGCTCCGCCATACCTCCTCTCGTCATGGGCATCCTCATGGCGGTCTACCCCGACAGCCGCGGCCGCCTCATGGGTGCGTGGGCTGCTGCCAACGGCGTGGGCCAGGCGATCGGGCCACCCGTGGGCGGTGTCCTCGCGGACGCTTTCGGGTGGCGTTCGGTCTTCGTGCTCGTGGCGGTGCTGTCCCTGCTCGCGCTCACGGTGATCCAGGCAACTGTCCCGCAGCTCGCCCCGAGGGAGGCCCCCTTCCACGTCGCCGGGGCGGTTCTCCTCACGTCCGGAGCGGGCTTCCTCCTCCTCGGTGCGACCCTCCTGTCCCAGCCCTCGGTGCCGGTCTGGGTCGATGGCGCGTTGGCGGTCGTCGGTCTTCTCCTGCTCGTGGGGTTCCTCAAGGTCTCCTACAGGAATCCGCGGGCCCTGATCCCGCTCCGGCTCGTCGCCGAGGTGCGGTTCTTCCGCAGCTGCTTCGCCGCCTTCGCCCAGATGTTCCTCCTCGGGACGAGCCTGGTCGCGATCCCCTTGGTCCTCACCGGGCCGATGGGGCTGTCGTACAGCACCGCTGGAGCCCTCTTCTTCGTCCTGCCCGTCGTCATGGCCGTCACCGCCCCCGGGGTGGGACGGCTGGCCGAGCGAGGATCGCCGCGGACTGTCCTCCGCCTTGGGTTGTCCCTCATGGTCGCCTCGGCGGCACTGACCGCCCTCGTCGTCGCCGGCGATGCTCCGCGCGTCGCAATGGTGGTCCTGTGCCTCCTGCTCGTGGGAGGGGCGATGGCGATGGTCCAGACCCCTGCGGCGACCGGTGCCACGCGCTCTCCGGCAGGTGCTCATGGGGCGGCGCTTGGGCTCTTCAACCTCACGCGGTTCGCCGGGATGACCGCGGGCGCGGCCTGGGTCGGGCTGCTCACGCCGCTCGGTGCGCGGCCGGCGATGTTCGGCGGGGCCGCGGTGATCGCCGGGGTCGGCTTGGCGATCAGCTTCGCCGGCACGAGCCCGCAACCCCAGACGCCGGCCGCAGCGCGCTCGTGATCAGCCGGACTCCACGGTGCGGGCGGCTTGGTCAGCGGTCTGCGCCAGGAGGTCGAGTTTCATCGCCAGCCACAGGGAGAACTGGGTCTCCGGGTCGCGGAGATCCTGCGCGATGGCCTTCGATGCCCGGTCGAGCTTGTAGAGCATCGTGTTCCGGTGGACGTTGAGGTCGCGGGAGGCCTGGGTGAGGTTGCCGCCGTCCGCGATGTAGGTCCGGGCGGCCTCCTCCAGGTCGCCCGTGGCCTGCCGAAGGGGGGAGAGCATCTCGTCGGCGTAGGACCGCCCTTCCCGACTGAGCGCGAGGTCGAGCAGGGTGACGTGGGTGCGCATGTCGAGGAAGCCGACGGGCTCGGTCTTCCCGAGCTGGTCGGCGAGGGAGAGGGCGATCCGCGCCTCCCGGTAGCTCTCGCTGATGCGGATCGCCCCTTCGACCGGTCGACCGTAGGTGACGAGGAGCCGGCGTTGGGTCTCCGACTGGAGTCGGCGGTGCAGGGCGGTGGCGTAGGAGGCCAGCTCAGCGCTTCCCTTGTCGGAGCCGGAGCGGGTCGTCGGCGCGACCTCGCGGACGACGGCGATGACGTCCCCGACGACGGCCGAGAGCGCGGCCCGGTCATCGGTGCCGCGGAGGCGCAATGCCGTGCGGGCCATGTTGGCGAGGTGCTGCGGTGAGTCGTTCTCGGCGATGAGGCCGTGCGCCTGGACGATGGCGACCCCGAATCGACGGTCGGTGGGGAATCGTCGGTGCGCCGCGCGGGCGGCGAGGTCGGCGGTGTTGGAGAAGCGGCCGTGGAGCAGAGCGTGGACGAAGTTGCCGCGGGCACGTTCCTCGGCGCGTTCGATGCTGCGCGTACGGAGGACCTCGGTGCCGACGATCGACACCGCCTCCTGGAGGGCTATGACTCGGGCGGCGGTGTCGTGCCCGGTGTGGTCGTCCGATGCGGCGATGAGGACGAGCCAGCCTTCCGCGCGTTCGGCCACCGTCACCGGTGAGCACAGCACCTGGGTGGAGTGGTCCAGGACGTCGACGAGGTGCTCGTGCACGGGATGGTGGTGCCCGTCGAGGGCACTGGGCAGGGCGCCCTCCTCGGTGGAGACGCGCCGGGCGATCGATCCCGCGGTGGTCGAGTCGATCCACGGGTGCTGGTCGCGGGCTACAGCCTGCAGGGTGCTCGTGGCGTCGAGGAAGGCGACCGCGCACCCGGTGATGCGTTCGAGCTGCTGGCAGATCGCCTCGATCCCGACACCGCGGTGCAGGAGCGTGGCCAACTTCTCGTGGACGGTCGTGGCATAGCGCAGCACATGGCTCTCGTGTGCGAGGGCGAGCTGGGCGACGAGGCGGATGACGCCGTCGACGGGGGTGCCCGAGCCGAATCCGACAACGGGGAGCCCCGTCTGGACCGAGGCCCAGCGCTCCGCATGGGGCTCGCGGACGAGGACGAGGGCCGCCCCGCGTTCTTCGAGCACGGGCAGTGTCTCGGGGGTGAGGACCCCGTCGTCGCCGACGACGGCTGTGCGGGTCAGGTCGCTGGCGTTCGCCAGGGCTTCCTGCGCGGACCGGGCCCACTCGAGCGGTACCGAGCGGTCCCCGTCGGCAATCGACCACGCGTGCCGGAGCGGCTGCTCCTCGAGGAGGCGCGCGATGGTGAGGTGCTCCGAGACCTCGACATCGATGTCGTCCATTTGTGCAGTCTAACCATGAGAGGGGGCCAGAATTCGTGCTCTCAGTCCATTGAGCCGGTGGGCCCACTGGGCCACGGTGGGGGTACCAGTAGTCATCCGTACGCGAAGGACGCCTCCATGCACAGCATCCACCGGATCACCCTCGACGACGCCCTGCCCGTTCTCACGGCTGCTCGAGCGAAGGCCGAGGAGATCGGCGTGAAGCAGACGCTCTGCATCGTCGACGAGAGCGCCAACGTCATCGCCCTCCACCGCATCCCGGGAGCCCGCTTGACGGGTGTCGACATCTCCATCGCCAAGGCCTACACGGCCGCAGGTCACGAGCGTCCGACGCACAAGTTCAACGAGGGACCCAATGGCCCGGCACTTCCCGGGAACGAGGCCTTCGGTATCAGCCACATGATCCCTGGCAAGTTCGCGATCTTCGTGGGCGGGTTCCCGTTGGAGTACGACGGTCAGATCGTCGGCGCCATCGGCGTCTCCGGTGGCAACGGTGAGCAGGACAAGGCGGTCGGTGCGGCCGCGATCGAGGCCTTCGCCGCGCACATGGCGGCCAACCCGCCAGCCTAGTGTGGTCCTGCCGTTGGTGAGGAGGAAGAGGACATGGACCAGGTGGGCAGTCCCCCTTCGCCGCGCTCCGCGGGGGAGTGGAAGCAGGAGATCCTCCGCCTCTACAACCGGGTCAACCAAGACTTGGCCGGAAGCGGCGTCGACCGCCAACGGGTCCATCTCACCGCCGAGCACATCGTCATCGTCGCCCAGCACCACCGAGTCCCTGCGCTGCGCACGATCTCATCGGTCGACGCGGCCTTGGGGCGGTGGGCGGACGCAGCGATCGTCGACGCGACGAAGGCCCGACTGAAGGACTCCCTGGTCGAGCTCGGGGTCGACGTGGTCAGCATTCTCAAGGACTACGACCCGGACGTCGAGCTGGCCGCCACCATCGTCGTCATCGGCGCCCCGCTGCCGGGGGTCGCGGCCGGGTGAGGCGTGGACCGCGCATCTTCGGCTGTGGTAGACATCACCAACCCCGCCCCATCGCCGTCACGTGACGGCGATGGGGAAGGGTCCAGAACCACCCACGAACGACCGCGGGAGCTTCGACGAAGAGCCCGTCCAGTCATCGCTGGTGGCGGGCTCGCCGAGTCCGCGACCCGGAGCCGTCCGGCCCGGGTGCCACCTGCGCACGAAAGGTCGTCCTCGTGGATGCGTACGCCCACTGGTTCTACATCGGCGGTGTCGCCGTCCTGCTCGTCGTCATGGCGATGCGGCGCAACGTCATCGTCCCTGCTGTCGTGGCGACAGCCGTCACGGCCTGGGCCTACACCGGGTCCTTCTTCAAAGGTCTCGCCGCTCCCTTCAACGGGCTCATCGTCGCGACGACCGAGTTGCTCAACATCTTCCTCGTCCTCGCCGTCATTGGTGCCCTGACCGGTGCCATGCGCGGGATGGACATCGACGCCCGGATGCTGCGACCGCTCGTGCGCTTCATGCGCAACGGCCACGTGGCCTTCGTCGTCGTCTTCCTCGCCTCGTACCTCATGTCACTCGTCTTCTGGCCGACGCCGACGCTCGCGATCCTCGCGGCCGTCCTCATCCCTGCCGCCATCGCGGCCGGACTGACCCGCCTCGGGGCCGCGATCGCCGTGGCGCTCTCCGGCCAGGGCATGGCCCTGGCCTCGGACTACGTCATGGGTGTCGCACCCGGGATCACCGCGACCGGCGGTGCCCTGGACGCCGACGTCATCGCCGACCGTGCGCTCGTCCTCTCCTGGATCGTCGGTGTCGTCGCCGCGGCACTCGCGTACTTCGTCACCTCGCGCGGGCAACTCGTCGTCCCCGAGCGCGCGTCGATCGATCGCCCCCGAGAGGTCGTCAGCGCTGTCTCCGCCGGCATGACCCGCAAGGAGAGCGACCCTCTCGAGGCGGTGAAGGAGGAGAGCATCCTCAGCATCGGTGACGGCATCAGCTATGGGGAGCGGGCGACGAGCGAGCGGCAGAAGCGGGTCATGGCCATCCTCGTTCCGCTGGCCTTCCTCGCGATGGTCGTCGTGCTCTTCCTCTCCCGCTTCACGGACCTCTTCGCCGTCCTCGACGAGATCTCGGGTGCCGCGCTCATCGGGGGTGTCGGCTTCGCCCTCCTCTTCGCGATCTGCTTCCTCAGCGCCGCCGAGCCCCTCGAAGCGGTGGCGGAGAACGTCGTCGACGGCCTCGTCTTCGCCTACAAGGCGATGGGTGCTGTCCTCCCGGTCGCCGGCTTCGTCCTCATGGGCGTCGGTGACTTCTCCGGCACCATCATGTCGCTGCCCGAGGGCTCCGACGCCCCGGCCTTCCTCTTCGACGTCATCGTGGCGGGCCAGGACCACGTCCCCGCGTGGGCTCCGGCCACGTGCCTGGCACTCATGGTCGCGGGCATGCTCATCGGCCTCGACGGCTCGGGCTGGGCAGGGCTTCCGCTCATCGGTTCCCTGTCCGAGGCCCTTGGCCCGGCAGCGGGGGTCGATCCCGAGACGCTCGCGGCCATCGGTCAGAACGCCGCGTCGTGGACCGGTGGTGGCACGCTCGTCGTCTGGTCCTCACTCATCGCGGTCGCCGGTGTCACCGGTGTCCCGGTCGTCGAGCTCGTGCGGCGTCTCTTCATCCCGGTCGTGTCCGGCCTCGTCGTGGCCACCCTCGCCGCCGGGGTGTTCTTCTGATGGCGCAGGTGGACGTCGATCCCCGGACCTCGGCCGTGGCGATCATCGACATGCAGAATGCCTTCCTGGACCGCGCGGTCGGCTTCCGTTTCGCCCCGGATGCCCTCGCGATCGTCGAAACGGTCAACGCGCTGGCGGGGGCCTTCCGGGAGGCTGGGGCGAGCGTCGTCTGGGTGCAGACGACGAGCCGTCCCGCGCGGGAGGACTGGGCCAGCCTCCGGCGTCTCCTCGGTGACGCGGCGATGGACTTCCGCGCGGGGGTGCTCGCCGCGGGCTCCCACGGGCACGCGATCTGGCCGGAGATGGATGTCGATCCCCGGGATGATGTCGTGCTCAAATACCGGTACAGCGCGATGGTCGAGCCGGGCGGAGAGCTGCAGACACTGCTGGACGAGCGGGGTGTCACCACGCTCCATGTCGCCGGCACGCAGACAAACATCTGCTGCGAGTCGACGGCCAGGGACGCGATGATGCTCGGCTACGAGGCCGTCATGGTCTCCGACTGCCTCGCGGCGGAGACGCCCGAGCTGCACACGGCCTCGCTGACGAGTTTCGCGACCGCCTTCGGGACCGTGGTGGAGTCCCGCGACCTTCGGTTCACCACGGCATGACGAAGGGGGGAGGGAGACGGGGCCGTCTCCCTCCCCCCTTCATCGCCCGGCTCAGCCGACGACTGCGGTCAGCTCGATCTCGACTGGTGCGTCACCGGGGAGGCTGGCGACCCCGACTGCGGAGCGGGCGCACCGTCCCATCTCACCGAGATGGACGACCAGGACCTCAGTCGCCGCGTCGGCGACGGCGGTGTGCTGGGTGAAGCCGCTGGCCGCGTGCACGTAGACGGTCATCCGGGCGAGGCCGGTGATGCGGTCGAGCCCGCCGACCTCGTGGACGACGGCGGACAGGGCATTGGCGGCGGCGATCGCCGCACCTCGGCGCGCCTCGTCCACATCGACGGCATCGCCGACCCGTCCGGTGATCGCCAGCTCGCCATCGACGCGGGGGGTCATGCCCGCCGTGAGGACGAGGTCGCCGACCCGGCTCGTCGGGACGTAGTTGCCCTGGGGTTGCGGGGCAGCGGGTAGGTCCGGTGGGGTCACCATGCGACGGCAACTCCTTCCATGCGGGGGTCGGCGCCGGCGGACAGGACTCCGCTGGCAGGGTCGTGGGTGATGGCCAGGGCGGAACCACCGGGACCTCCGCGTTGTACTGGGACCTCCCGGACGCGGTGTCCATCCTTCCGTAGTGCTTCGAGGGTCGCCCGGGGCAGCCCCTCCTCCACCCGGACCTCGCTCGGTTCGTCGATGACGTCGGCGTCCGACCCGGGGAAGACCGTGAGGCGGGGGAGGGAGACCGCACTCTGGGGATCGAGGCCGTGGTCGACGAGGTGGCTGAGGACCTGCATGTTCCACTGCACCTGACCGTCGCCACCGGGGCAGTTGCCGACGTGCCGCAGCCCGTCGGGGCCGTCGGCAAGCCAGGCGTTGAGGGTGTGCAGGGGCTTGCGCCGAGGTGCCACCTCGTTGGGGTGACCGGGGATGAGGTAGGCCCCGCGGCCGAGACGGTTGCCCAGGACAACTCCCGTCCCTGGCACGGTGATCCTGGCGCCGAAGGTGAAGGCGAGGGAGTGAATGAAGCTCACGGCGCGCCCTTCGTCATCGACGCAGACGGTGCTCGTCGTGTCGCCGTCGATCCGGGCGTGCAGCGGTTCGCCGGCGCGGGCAGGGGAACCCAGGCCGGTGCGCCGGAGAGCGAGGCGCTCGGCGTCGAGCAGGTCCTGCCAAGCGGTGGTGTCGCTGCCCACCGTGGCGTAACGGTCGTCGAAGGCCGCACGCGCCGCGCCGGCGAAGAGAGCACAGGCGCCGGGGGCGAGGAGGTCGTGCGCCGTGAGCGACCCGTCGAGGAGCGCGGCCTGGTGCAACATCATCCATCCCGCCGATGGCAGGGGCGTCTGGTGCACGGTCAGGTCGCCGTAGGTGCGGGTGATCGCCGCCTCCTGGGAGAGGTCGGCCATCGCCGCCCACTCGTCCCCTGAGAAGGGGGCGGCACCCTCGCGGAGGAAGTCCAGGGCGCGCTCGGCGAGCGGGCCGCGGTAGAAGGAGAGAGGGTCCTGGGCGAGGGCCTCGAGGGTGTCGGCGAGGTCGCGCTGGTGGAGCAGCCGTCCGACGTGCGGGACATCGCCGTCGGGGAGGAAGCAGGCCGCGGTGGAGGGGTCCGCAGCCAGCGGTATCCGCCGCTCGGTGATGTCGGCGCGGTTCTTCGTCGTGCAGGCGAACCCGTGCCGGGCGAGGTCGATGCCCTTCTCCCACAGCCGCGGCAGGTCCCACCGGGCATGTCGGCCGAGGACCGCGTGCGCGGCCGGCGCGCCGGGGACGGTGACGGACAGGGCCCCGGTGAGCGGGATCGAGGTGTGCCCCCGCTCGCGGTAGAAGTCGGCGTCGCCGCCGTCGGGACCGAACCCGCTGCCCCCGACGCTCCAGACCCGCCCGTCGGGCTCGCGGACGATCGCAAAGGCGTCACCGCCGATGCCGCACTGCCCGGGGAGGACGACCCAGGCCACGGCCGCCATGGCCAGGCTCGCGTCGATCGCATTGCCCCCCGCCGCGAGCACCCGCGCGCCCTCGGTCGTGATGAGCGGATGGCTGGAGGAGACCGCGGAGCTCCGCCCCAGCACGACCTGCTTCTGCTGACCGAGGGGGAGCGGCGCTGTGGCGGGAGTACTCACTCGCGCGGCTTCTTGCGGCGTGGGCCACCGTGCTCGATGTCCTTGCGGCTGACGCCGACGTAGACCTCTCCGTCCTCCTCCTTGACGTCGTAGACGGCGATCGGCTCGGTCGCCGGTGGGTAGATCGGCTCGCCGCCCTCGAGCTCGAAGACGCTGCCGTGACAGGAGCAGCGGATGCCGTCGTCCTGCAACTTGCCGCTGCTGAGCAGGCAGTCGAGGTGGGTGCAGTAGTTGCTCGTCGCGTACGCCTTGCCCTTGAGCCGGGCGACGGCGCACTCGAGCTCGTCGACGTAGAAGCGTCGGACATAGCCCTCGGGCACCTGGCCACTGCGGCAGACCCGGTGGAAGACGACTTCGTCGTCGGCCGGGGCGGGAGTGTCGGTGTGTTCGCTCATCGGGATCCTCTCGGGCTCAGGGGGTGAAGTAGACCGTCTTGTCGGTCGTGTAGAAGGCCATCATCGAGGAGCCGGCCTGCTCCTTGAAGGTCTGCGTCGAGGAGTGCTTCATGCCGCCGAAGGGGGCATTCATCGCCATCCCGTTGGTGGCCTGGTTGACCTTCACCAGGCCGGTCTCGGCGTCCTCGGAGAAGCGGATGGCGCGGCCGATGTCGGAGGTGACGATCCCGGCGGACAGGCCGTACCGGGTGTTGTTCACCACCGTGACCGCTTCCTCGTAGGAGGAGACCGTGATGAATCCGAGGACGGGGGAGAAGATCTCCTCTTGGGCCAGGGCCGACAGCGGGTCCACCCCGCGGAAGAGCGTGGGACGGACGAAATGTCCCCCGCCGGGTGGCTCCTCGTGATGGCCGGCCGGCTCGACGAGGGTGGCGCCCTGACTGGTCGCCCCCTCGACGTAGTGGCAGAACTTGTCGACCTGGGCCGCGTTGGCCAAAGGGCCGAAGGTCACCCCGTCGTCGAGGCCGTTGCCGACGCGAGCGCCCCTGGCCACCTCGGCGATCCGCGCGATGAGATCGTCCGCGACGGCCTCGTGCACGATCACCCGAGAGGTCCCGGTGCACGCCTGCCCCGAGAGGCCGAAGGCGCCCTTGGCGATCATGGCGGTGGCGCGATCGAGATCGGAGTCGTCGAGGACGACGAGCGCGTTCTTGCCGCCCATCTCGAGCTGGGTGCGGACGTCCACCCCGGTCACCTCGTGGATGGCCGTGCCGACCTCGGTGGACCCGGTGAAGGTCACTGCCCTGACCTCGTCGTTCGCGACCATGGCCCGACCCACGTCGGCGTGACCGTGGACGAGCGCCAGTGCACCACCCGGAACGCCCGCCTGGGCAAGTGCCTCGACGAGGCGCTGGCCCATGAGGGGGGTGACCTCACTCGGCTTGAAGATGATGGCATTCCCGGCGGCCAGGGCGGGTCCGAGCTTGCGAGAAGGGATGTTGAGGGGGAAGTTCCACGGGGTGATGGCGGCGACGACGCCCACGGGCTGGCGACGGGAGAAGACGAGGCTGCCGTCGCCGGTCGGGTAGGTCTCGCCGGTCATCCGCAGCGCTTCGCTGGCGTAGAAGCGCAGGTTCTGCGGAGTGCGCATCGTCTCCATTCGTGCTTCGGCGAGGGTCTTGCCTTCCTCCCGGACCAGCTCGACGGCGAGGTCGCCGGCCTGGGCGGCGAGGATGTCGGCGGCCGCAACGAGGACGTCGGCTCGCTTGTCGGGGGCGGTCGCCGCCCACGCGTGGCGGTGCTCGGCGAGGTACGCGATGGCCTCGTCCACGTCCTGGGCGCTGGACTCGGGGGCCACGGAGACCACCTCGTCCGGCCGGGCCGGGTTGGTCCGCTCGAAGGAGCGACCCGACCCGGGCCAGACCCATTCACCTCCGATGAAGTTGCCCTTGAGACGGGTCATGTGGCGGCTCCTTCCAGGGCCTCGAAGAGATCGCGTTCCGGGTCGGTCAAGAGGTCGTTCGGGACATGCAGCCCCATGTTCACGAGCTCGCGGGCGAGACCGACGGTTTCCTCGTCGTTGACGGCGAAGACCGCGGACACGGCTCCCTCACGGATGAAGAAGGCGGTGAAGCTCTCGCCGTCGAGGTCGCCGCGCACGACCATCTCGTCGCCGGGATGGGGCTGGCCCACGCCCTGGATGTTCACGCCGAACTGATCGGACCAGTACCAGTGCGGATCGGAATTGGTCACGTCGGTCCCGAGCATCGACTGCGCCGCCACCGAGGCCTGCTTGCTCGCGTTGTCGAAGTGCTCGACGCGGATGCGTCCGTCGACCTGGGGGTGGTCCTGGTTCGCGACATCACCGGCCGCCCACACTCCCGTCATGCTCGTGCGGCCGGAGGCGTCGACGAGGATGCCGTTCTCGCAGGCGATGCCGGAGGCCTCGGCCACGGTCGTCCGCGGAGTGATGCCGACGGCGACCACGGCGTGGTCGGCGAGGATCTCACCCGAGGTGGTGTCCACGGCCACGCCGTCGGCGGTCTGGCGCACCGCGGTGACACCCGTCGACAGGCGCAGGTCGACTCCCTGACGGCGCTGAAGGGCGGCACAGACCCCGCCGAGGCGAGGACCGAGGGCGCGCTGCATGGGTTGGTCGGCCGCCTCGAGAACCGTCACCTCGACTCCCTTCGCGCGGGCGGCAGAGGCGATCTCGGCACCGATGAAGCCAGCTCCGATGACGACGAGGCTCCCGCTCGAGTCCAACGCCTCCCGGAGGCGATCGGCATCGTCCCGGGTGCGAAGGTGGTGGATGTGCTCCCCGGAGGCATCACCGATGGTGCGGGGGGCACCACCGGTGGCGATGAGCACCGCCGAGGCGGGCAGGCGCTGCCCCGCTGCGGTGACGACGACGGGGCCCGGCTCGATGCGTTCCACGGGGGCACCGGTGCGCACGGTCACTTCCTGGGCGTCGGTCCACTCGGGTGGGAGCAGCTCGACGTCGGCCTCGGGGTCCTCGAGGTACTCCTTGGACAGGGGAGGTCGCTGGTAGGGGCGGTGCGGCTCCTCGCCGAGGATGGTGATCGGGCCGGTGTACTTCTTGCGACGCAGGGTCCGCGCCGCGACGGCCGCGCTCTGGCCACCGCCGATGATGACGACGCCGTCGGGCAGGGTCTCCTCGCTCATGCGCTCGCCACCACCCCGGAGTCCGTGGTCTTGTCCGCGGGGTCGAGGCTGACCGCGATGGTCCCGTCCTCGCCGACGCGCACCGCATAGGTGGGCTGGCAGCCGTCCTGGTCCTCCGGCTCCCCGGTCTCGGGGTCGAACTTCCACTGGTGGCCCGGGCAGATGACCTTGCCGAAGAGCAGGGTGCCCTTGCTCAGCCGCCGCTCCTCGTGGATGCAGATGTCGTTGAGCGCATACACCTTCTCCCCCACGTAGAAGAGGGCGATGGGGGTGTCTCCGATGTCCACGGCCCTCTTTTTCCGCAGCTTGAGGTCCTTGACGTTGCCGACGTCGTGCCAGTTGCTCATCTCGTGCTCCTGAGGTGAGTGCGCCGGGGTCCGGCGAGCAGGTGGGTAGGCGAAGAGCGGGCGCCGGGGCGGCGCCCGCTCTTCCGGTGGGTTGGTCAGGCGGCAGCGGGCTCGAGGTCTGCGGCGACGTAGTTGTCGTAGAGCGCCTTCGTGTAGCTGAAGCGCATCTCGGCGCCGATGCGGACGGCCTCGAGGCAGCGCTGCTGCAACTCAGGGGTGTCCGCGCCCTCGAGCACGATCTGGTAGCCGCGCTCGCCGTGGACCTCGTCCGAGGTGATGTGGAGGTCGAAGAACTCGATCTCGTCCTCGGTGAAGCCGTAGGTCTCGCGCAGCGGGATGATCTGCTTCTTGTAGATCTGCGGCACCTGGGACTCGAGTCCGACCACGAGTGCGGCCGTGGCAACGACGTAGTGCTCGCGGTCCGCGATCTGGTAGCACCAGGCCTGCAGGCCGCGGGTCACGGCGTTCATGTTGCGCGGGTCCTCGATGCGCTCGGCCGTCGTGCCGCAGGCCTCCGCGAAGCGGACGAGCAGGTCGGTGTGGCGGATGTCCGCCAGCTCCTCCTCGTACATGTTCTGCAGGAGGAAGTCCTTGGCATCCTTGTGCTCGTCGGGCGTGTTCCGGTACACGAGTCCGAGGTAGTCGGCGAAGAAGCCGACGTAGTGGTAGTGGTTCTCCGCCCAGCGGGCGAAGTGCTTCCGCTCGAGCCGGCCGTCAGCCCAGGCCTGGCTGAAGTTCGCGGTCGCGGCCTCGCGGCCCTTGATCGCGTCCTGCAGCGCGGCGCGGAAGTCCTCCTTCGACAGAAGCTCTGCCATGTCAGTCACCTTTTCTCCTCATGGTGGGCGACGGCCGAGGGTCCGCTGCCCGGGGTGTTCGATGAGAACCACGCTAGGGACGGGGGCCCCGGACCTCTAGGGGCGATCTGCACATGGATTATGGTGATTTGTCGTGCAGTGTGATGGAGACGTGCGTCGGCTACCGATGCGAGCATGAGCCCGTGACCAGAGCACGTGATGTCAGCCTGCCCATGTCCGCACCGCCGGAGCCGACCTCCCGCGCGCACGGCGAGGCCCTGCGCAACCGGCTCGTCGTCGTCTTGGCCGTGACGAGCGGGGCCGCCGACGCCCTCGGGTTCCTCGCCCTCGGGAGCGCCTTCACCAGCGTGATGACGGGCAACATGGTGCTCTTCGGCGTGGCCACCGCGCACGGTGACGTCAGCGGCATGCTCCTCACATCGGTGGCCATCGGCGCCTTCGTCGCCGGCGCAGCCCTGGGCACGAGGGTCGCCGGGTCACCGGCCCCCGATGATCCCGTGTGGCCCGTGGCGGTGACGCGGGCGTTGGCCGTCGAGTGCGTGCTCTTCACCGGTGTGGGCATCGCGTGGTGGGCACTCGGTTCCGATCCACCATCGAGTGCCTACCTTCCGCTGCTCGCCGCTTCCGCAGCTGCCCTGGGGCTGCAGTCGAGTGCGATCCAGCGCTTCGGGGTGTCCGGCCTGTCGACGACCTACCTCACCGGCACGCTGACGACGGTGGTCATTCGGCTGACGTCCGGGCACGGCTTCCGGGCCGTCCGTCACTCCGCCGTCATCCTCCTCGGCCTCATCGTGGGGGCGGGGCTGATGGCAGCCCTCATCGTCGTCTCACCTGTGCTCGTCCCGGTCCTGCTCGTCCTCAGTGTCGGCGGTGTCCTCGCCGTGGTCGGCCTGCGCCGGGAGGTGCTGCACCGATGAGCGCTGTCGTCTCCCTTCGTGACCTGCACCGCCTGGCCACGGATGTCTTGACCGCTGTCGGGATGCCCGCCGAGCACGCCGGGTGGACGGCCGATGGTCTCGTCTGGGCCGATGCCCATGGCCTCCCGGCACACGGAGTCGCTACCAAACTCGTCCAGTGCGTTCAGCGGATCCGCTCGGGTGGGACCGTTGCTGACCCGGATCTGCGGGTCCTCACGAAGCGGCCGGCCCACCACCTCGTCGACGCAGGTCATGCGTGGGGCCAGGTCGCCGGGACCATGGCCATGCTCCGCGCGGTGGATCTGGCCGAGGTGCAGGGGATCGCCGCCGTCTCCGTGCGGGACGCGACCTCGGCGGCGGCCATGGGGTACTTCGCTGACCTCGCGGCTGATCGCGGATGCGTCGGTCTCGCCGTCACCAACGGTCCGGCACTCATCGCTGCGCCCGGTGGGCGCCGGAGGGTCGTGGGCAACCAGGGGCATGCCCTCGCCGCGCCCGGGCACGAGGACGAACGCTTCCTCTACGACACCGCGACGACGACGATGTCGACGGGGGAGATGGACGGCTTCCACGAGCGTGGCGAGCGCCTGCCCGAGGGCGTCCTCCGCGACGGGCGCGGCGAGCCGACCACCGACCCCTCGCAGTGGACGACGGGGCTTCTGGAGCCCATCGGCGGGCACCGCGGCTTCGGTCTGAGCCTGGCGCTCGAGATGCTCACCGGTGTGCTCGCCGGTGGCGAGCGTTTCGGCGCCGACGTCGGACTGCCGACCCGACACGACGAGACGCAGGGAGTCAGTCTCTTCATGCTCGCCATCTCCCCCGTCGACGAGGAGGACCTCGCCCGTCGGGTGCACGGCCTGATCGAGCTCGTCGGCGCCTCCGGGGAGGAGGCCAGGGCCCCCGGGGCCGAAGCCGTCCGGCGCTCGCTCCGGGCGCGGGAGTACGGGGTCGAGTACTCCTCGGGTCAGCTGTCTCGCCTGGGCGACCTCGCCGACTCGTGCGAGGTCGCTCCGCTTCGACTCACCTCGCCGTGAGAGGGATGACTACTGCGTGAGCTGCGGGTCCACGCTCCGGATGCCGGTCAGGCCGTCCCCGAGACCCGCACGATGAGGGCCTGCTTGTCGACGGTCACCCGCAGGCGGGAGGCCTCACCGATGACGTCGCCGTCGACCTGGACCGGGTGGTCGTCCTCGACCTCGGCGGTGTAGACCGCGCCCGACGTGCGGT
>DXAR01000184.1 GCA_019116945.1 Candidatus Janibacter merdipullorum
GTCGACGACGACGCCCCCGGCCGAGCGCTCCTCGACGGCAGGCAGGCGGCGCTGCGAGCCGGGAGCGGGGGCGGGGTGGGTCATGTGGTCACTGTAGCCATAGGGACCTGTGAGGTGGCCGGGCGCCGACACCGCGTGACCGGCTCTGCTCGGCACTCCTCGAGGGCGGGCTCGGTCACCGGCGACAGGACACGAAGTTACCAACCGGTTACCCTGCGAGGGCCCGTCAACGACGACGGGACCGCGTCACCGCCGACGTCCTACCCGGGAGTGCCCCTGATGAAGTCGACCCTCCGGCAAGTCCTCGCCGCCACTGCCCTGGGAGCCATGGCCATGGCGCCCTCCGCGTCCGCGGACACCTCCGTGGCCGAGGCCGGACCGGTCAGCGGGCCGTACCAGTACAACTTCAGCGCGGCGCTCATCTACGGCGCTCTCCATCCGGACGCCCAGGCCATGGGGGTCAACGACTGGGCCTGCGTCCCGAAGGAGGGCACCCACCCGGTCGTCCTCGTCCACGGCACCTACGCCAACCAGTACAACACCTTCGCCCGAATGGCCCCCGACCTGAAGTCCGCGGGCCACTGCGTCTACTCCTTCAACTACGGCACCGACGGCACGGATGCCGCCGCCCAGCTGCCCGGCGTCTACGGCACGACCGGCCTGTCCGACAACGGCGACGAGCTCGCCACCTTTGCCAACACCGTGCGCGAGCGCACCGGTTTCGACGAGGTCGACATGGTGGGCTGGTCGCAGGGCGGGACGATCATCACCGACGTCCTCAAGAAGCACGGCGGGGACGGCGTGGACGACGTTGTCACCTATGGCGCCACGCACCACGGGACGACCCTCATGGGCCTCGCGACGGCAGCGCGCGCGATCGGCGCCACCGACCTCACCCGGGCCGGCCTCGGCCAGGCCGCGGTGGACCAGATGCAGGGATCGGACTACATCACCCAGCTCACCGCGGACGGCGACACGGTCCCCGGCGTGGACTACACCGTCGTCGCCACCCGCTACGACGAGGTGACCACCCCCTACCGCTCCACCTTCCTCGAGGCCGGGCCCGGAGCGACCGTCCGCAACATCACCCTCCAGGACGGGTGCTCGATCGACGTCAGCGACCACCTGTCGATGACCCACAGCCCCCGCCTCATCGACATCACGAAGCGGGCCCTGCACCCGGAGGGAGCGGGCCGGCTGCGCTGCCTGCCCAATGCCCCGATCCTGTGACGGGGTGACGCCCGGGTGACCTAATCTTGGTCCCCATGTCCACCCCAGCGCTGCCCCCGGAGATCCTGCGTGCGGCGGTGGCCCACCTGGCGCCGTATGTCTCCCTGCTCACCGACCTCGGCGAGCGATTCGCGAAGGGGGGCCACGAGCTGGCTCTCGTGGGCGGACCGGTCCGGGATGCCTTCCTCGAGCGCACGAGTGGTGACCTCGACCTCACGACCTCGGCCTCGCCCGAGGAGACGGAGGCGATCCTCGCGGACTGGGGCGATGCCCACTGGGACATGGGGCGGGCCTTCGGGACGATCGGTGCCCGCAAGGGCGGCGACACCGTCGAGGTGACGACCTACCGCGCCGATGCCTACGACGGCACGACGCGCAAGCCGGTCGTCGCCTTCGGCGACGACCTCGAGGAGGACCTCGTCCGCCGCGACTTCACCGTCAACGCGATGGCGCTGCGCCTGCCGGGCCTCGAGCTCGTCGACCCCCACGGGGGGATGCTTGACCTCGCCGCCGGGCGGCTGCGGACTCCCTCGGCGCCCGAGGTCTCCTTCAGCGATGACCCGTTGCGGATGATGCGGGCGGCGCGGTTCGTCGCCCAGCTCGGGCTGGTCCCCGCCCCCGAGGTCGTCGCGGCGATGACCGAGGCGGCGCCGACCCTCGAGATCGTCTCCGCCGAGCGGATCCGGGACGAGCTCGTCAAGCTCATCCTCGGCAGGGACCCGGTCGCCGGGCTGCGCCTCCTCGTGGACACCGGGCTGGCCGATCACATGCTCCCGGAGCTGCCCGCCCTTCGCCTGGAGATCGACGAGCACCACCGGCACAAGGATGTCTACGAGCACTCGCTCACCGTGCTGCAGCAGGCGATCGACCTCGAGGGGGAGGAGGGGGACGAGGACCACCCCGTCCCCCGGCCCGACCTCGTCCTGCGCCTCGCGGCGCTCCTGCACGACATCGGCAAGCCGCGCACGCGGCGCTTCGAGTCGGGCGGGGGCGTGTCCTTCCACCACCACGACGTCGTCGGCGCCAAGCTCACCGCCAAGCGGATGAAGGCACTGCGCTTCGACAAGGACACGACGAAGGCGGTGGCCCGCCTCGTCGAGCTGCACCTGCGCTTCCACGGGTACGGCGACGGCCAGTGGACCGACTCGGCCGTGCGCCGCTACGTGACCGATGCCGGCCCCCTTCTCCAGCGGCTGCACCGACTGACCCGCGCCGACTGCACGACCCGCAACCAGCGCAAGGCGGGCCGGCTGCGGCGGGCCTACGACGACCTCGAGGAGCGGATCGAGGCGCTGCAGGAGCAGGAGGAGCTGGACAAGGTGCGTCCCGAGCTCGACGGTCACGAGATCGCCGAGGTGCTCGGTATCGAGCCCGGCCCGGTGCTGGGGCAGGCCTACCGGTACCTGCTCCAGGTTCGTCTCGACGAGGGGCCGATCGGCAAGGAGGCCGCCGCCGAGCGGCTGCGGACGTGGTGGTCCGAGCGGTCGTGATGCCGACCGGGTGACCGAGGATGGTCGATGGGGAGTCCTCCCCATGGGCTGGCGTCGGCGGTGGCTCTAGGTTGGACCCGATACAGCCCGGAGCAACCACCGCGCCACGAGAGGGAGACCATGGCCGTCCAGCAGGGAATGGACAGTGTCCGGATCCGAGAGATCGCGGACAAGCTCGATGGCGAGGCGGTGCGGCTCGGTGACGTCCTCACCCGGGGCAACAGCAGCGCCTCGATCCTCGAGGCGAACTGGGGAGGCGAGGACGGGCAGAAGCTCCTCCTCACCTGGCGGACCGATGCGTCCAAGCAGATCACCTCCGCGACCGAGCTCCTTCGCACCGCCGTCGAGGACCTCGAGCGCAATGCCGACGAGCAGGACGACGCCAGTGGCGAG
>DXAR01000185.1 GCA_019116945.1 Candidatus Janibacter merdipullorum
GGGCTCGAGGCGATCCCCGATGCCTGGGATGCGGTCATCGACGGGGTCGACCTCCGTTCGCTCGCGGAGGTCGACGTGCCGGTGCTCGCGATCAACGGTGAGTACGACCAGTTCCGGGTCGGGGAGGGCACCGCGCGTCGGCTGCGCGAGGACCTCGAGATCGTCCACGTCTCGGGCGCGACCCACTTCGCCCCGATGACTCACCCCGCCCCGGTGGCCAGGGCCATCCGCGCCTTCGCCGAGGCCCTGCCCAGCTGACCGGACCCCGTCAGTCACCCGTGGCGACGGGGCGGTCCGGGTCGGAGATCCACTCGCTCCAGCTGCCGACGTAGACATCGGCCTCGACCCCGACCTCGTGCAGGGCGAGTGCCGTGTGGGCCGCGGTGACACCCGAGCCGCAGTACGTGCCGACCACGCTCAGCTCGTCGACCCCGGCCTCGGCGAAGCGCGCTCGCAGCTCGGCCGGAGGGCGGAGCCGCCCGTCGTCGCTCAGCAGGTCGGTCATCGGCACGTTGACCGCACCGGGGACGTGGCCGGCGACGGGGTCGATCGGCTCGGTCTCGCCGCGGAAGCGTTCGGGTGCGCGGGCGTCGACGAGCACCCCCAGCCTGGCGGTCGCCACCGCGTCGTCGGCATCGAGGACGACCAGCTGGTCGGGGTCCACATGCACGCCACCGGGAACGGGGGAGACGGGGTCCGTCGTCACCTCCCCACCGGCCGCGCGCCACGCCGCGAGCCCACCGTCGAGGACGCGCACGTCGGTGAGCCCCGCCCACCGCAGCACCCACCAGGCGCGGGCCGCGGCGAGGGACGTCGCCTGGTCGTAGACGACGACGGAGGAGTCGTCGTCCACCCCGGCAGCGCGCAGTCCCGACTGCAGCACAGCAGGATCGGGAAGGGGGTGACGGCCCTCGGCCCCCGGCTCGCCAGCGAGGACCGCGTCCAGGTCGACGAAGGGGGCGCCCGGGAGGTGGCCCGCGGCGTAGAGGTCCGGTCCGTCACCGGCGACGGTGAACTGGACGTCGAGGACCACGGGGCCCGGCCGGGCGTGGTCGGCGAGCTCGCCCTGCAGGGACGAGGGGGCGACGAGGGCGCTCACGGGGTCTCCTTCCCGCTGGGGACGTCAGGGTCCGGCAGCGGCTCGATGGGGATCTCGTAACCGCCGTAGTCATCGTAGGCGCGCGGGTCCTCCCGGGGTTCGAGGTGCACGGTCACGCGCAGGTCGGGGTGCTGCTCCGCGATGGCCTCCTCGATGTCCTCGACGACGTCGTGTGCCCGTCGCACCGACCAGGCGCCGGGGACGAGCACGTGGAACTCCGCGAAGGAGACGTGCCCGGCCACGCGGGTGCGCAGCCCGTGGACCGTGACCTCGTCGGTGCACCGGGCGGCGACGGTGTCGGCGAGGTCGGCGTTCTCCTCCGGGGTGAGGGCTGCATCCATCAGGCCAGTGCCCGACTCGTTGATCAGCCGCCACCCGGTCAGGAGGATGTTGCCGCCGACGAGGAGGGCGACGAGCGGGTCGAGCACCTCGATACCGGTGATGACGACGAGCCCCACGCCGACGACGACGCCGACGGAGGTCCACACGTCGGTGAGCAGGTGCTGGCCGTCGGCACGCAGCGTGATCGAGCGATGGCGACGCCCGGCCCTGATGAGCACGAAGGCCACGGCACCGTTGATGATCGACGCCAGAACGGAGATCGCCAGGCCGAGGCCGACCTGGTCGATGGGGCGCGGGTCGAGCAGCCGACCGACTGCCTGCCAGATGATGAAGCCGGCCGCGACGAAGATCATCGCCCCCTCGATCGCCGCGGAGAAGTACTCCGCCTTCGAGTGGCCGAAGTGGTGGTCGTCGTCGGCCACTCGGCCAGCGACCCGTAGCGCGATGAGCGCGGCGACGGCGGCGACGAGGTTGACGATCGACTCGGCCGCGTCGGCGAGCAGACCGACCGAGTCGGTGATCCACCACGCGCCGGTCTTCAGCACGATCGTAGCCAGGGCTGCCGCGATCGACAGCCAGGCGAACTTCTCCAGGTGCCGCCGGGAGCCGGTGGAGGTCGTCATGTCCACAGGGCGACACCGACGACGATGATGATCCCCGGCAGGAGGATCAGCGCCATGAGCAGCCATCCCGCCGGCCGCCCGAGGTTGATCGTCACCCCGACCCCCGCGCGCTTGGTGACGAAGACGTCCGGGTCGTCCGGGTCGGCGTAGACGAGCCCACCGAGGATCCAGCCCTCGCGGTCGTCCGGGCCCTCACGACTGGCGCGCACCGACGCGACGACGACCCAGACCGTGGTCACGATGATCCCGGCGAGGAGTGCCCAGAAGGTCCACGGTGGCGGGACCGCGTCCTCGGAGAGGTACTGGGCGATCGAGATCAGCGAGATCCCACCGCCGATCACGAGGCCGAGCGCCGCGAGCGGCGGGACCACCCTGCGATGTCCGTGGGAGCGGATCAGCAGCAGCGTGGCGAAGAGGGACAACCCACCCAGCTGCCCGACGACCGCGGGCATCAGGACGGCGCCCGGGGAGCGGTCGGTGAAGCGGTCCGGGTCACCCGCCGGTCCGAAGTGGACCGGGTACGGGTCGGGCAGCTGGTCCAGCCGCACGATCCCGGTGACCATGGCCGCGACGCCGAGGGCGAGCGTCACCACGAGCCACAGCACGGCCGGGCGAAGGGAGATGCGCTCGCTGCCGTGCCGGTCCGCCTCCTGCGTCGTCTCCCTGCTCATGTGCACGATTGTCCCGGCCCTGCATGCCGGTGAGACACTGGGTGGCGTCATGACCACCCTGACCCAGCCCACGAGCCCGACCCAGCACACCGTCCCGGCCACCGGCGAGCGGGTGCTTCCTCCCCTTCGCCTCGGCCGGCACGTCATCGACTCGCCCGTCGTCCTCGCGCCGATGGCCGGCATCACCAACCGCGCCTTCCGCCGTCTGTGCCGTGAGGCGGGGGACGCCGGCCTGGCCGCGAGCGGGGCAACGGGCGCGCACAGCCTCTACGTCAACGAGATGGTCACCTCCCGCGCCCTCGTCGAGCGCACGCCGGAGTCGATGCGCCTCATCGAGCACGACGGTGACGAGCGACCGCGCAGCGTCCAGCTCTACAGCGTCGACCCGGCGACGACCGCGGCCGCCGTGCGGATGCTCGTCACCGAGGAGCGCGCGGACCACATCGACCTCAACTTCGGCTGCCCGGTCCCCAAGGTCACCCGCAAGGGTGGCGGCGCCGCGCTGCCCTGGAAGCGGGACCTCTTCCGCGCCATCGTCTCGGCAGCGGTCACCGAGGGGGCGAAGGGGGACGTCCCCGTCACGGTCAAGATGCGCACCGGCATCGACGACGAGCACCTCACCTACCTCGAGGCCGCCACCGCCGCGGTCGAGGAGGGCGTCGCGGCGGTGGCGCTGCATGCGCGCACCGCGAGCCAGGCCTACTCGGGCCAGGCGGACTGGTCCCGGATCCGGCTGCTCAAGGAGACGGTCACGAGCGTCCCCGTCCTCGGCAACGGCGACATCTGGTCCGCCGAGGACGCCCTGGCGATGGTCGAGCAGACCGGCTGCGACGGGGTCGTCGTCGGCCGCGGCTGCCTCGGCCGGCCCTGGCTCTTCGCCGACCTCGCCGCGGCCTTCGCCGGGACCGAGGTGCGGATCCGCCCTTCGCTGGGGGAGGTCACCGCGACCCTGCGCCGGCACGCGGAGCTGCTCACCGACTTCTACGACGGCGACGAGCTGCGCGCCTGCCGCGACATCCGCAAGCACATCGCGTGGTACCTCAAGGGTTTCCCGGCGGGGTCGACAGTGCGCAACCAGCTCGCGCTCGTCGACTCGCTGGCCGCGCTGGACCGGCTCATCGCGACGATGGACCCGGACACCCCGTGGCCGGGCGAGGCCGCCGAGGGCCAGCGCGGCCGCGCCGGCTCCTCGCGGGTCGTCGCCCTCCCGGAGAACTGGCTGGCCTCCCGGGAGCTCGACGCCGCCCAGCACGAGCAGGTCGCCCAGGCCGAGCTCTCCGTCTCGGGCGGCTGACCCCGGGCCACCGCGCCACCGCTCCTGTCGTGGCCGGTGGCGTACCGTCGAAAAGACCCCCGTACCCCTCTGGAGGACATCATGGGATTCATCGACAAGCTCCGCGGCAGGAGCGGACAGATCAAGGACCTCGCCGGCCAGCACAGCGACAAGATCGGTCAGGGCCTCGACAAGGCGAGCCAGGCGGCCAACAAGGCCACCGGCGGCAAGTACGAGGACAAGATCGCCTCGGCGACCGACAAGGCCAAGGGCGGCGTCGGCCGGCTCGGTGAGCAGGGCGGTGGCTCCGACGGCGGCCGCGGGGACGGCGGTCGTGCCGGCGGAGACCCGGGAGAGGGCTCCGCCAGCACCTGAGCCTCACCCCACGACGACGAGCAGGTCGCCCCCTTCGACCTGCTGGCGGCCTCCGACGGCGACGCGGCTGACGGTCCCGCCCTCCGAGGTCGTGATCGAGGCCTCCATCTTCATCGCCTCGATGGTGGCGACCGTGGCCCCGGCCTCGACCTCGTCCCCCTCGGAGACCTGCAGGGTGACGACCCCGGCGAAGGGGGCGGCCACCTGTCCGGGCGCCGCGGGGTCGGCCTTCTCGGCCGCCACGACCTCCGGCTCGACGGTGCGGTCCCGGACCTGCACGGGCCGCAGCTGGCCGTTGACCGTGCCCATGACGGTGCGCATGCCGTGCTCGTCCGGCTCGCCCACGGAGCTGTAGCCGAGGGTGAGGGTCTTGCCCGGCTCGATCTCGACGTCGTGCTCCTGGCCCGACTCCATGCCGTGGAGGAAGAGGTTCGTGTCGAGGACCGAGGTGTCGCCGAAGGACTCCCGGGCCGCGCGCATCTCCTCCGTCGGTCCGGGGAAGAGGAGCTCGTTGAGGGTCGCGCGCGGGCTGTCCCGCAGGGCCTGCTCCTGCTCGGGGGTGAGGTCGGCAGTCGGCTCCTGCTCCCGCCGCCCCTCGAGGGCCTTGGTGCGGAAGGGCTCCGGCCAGCCACCGGGCGGGTCACCGAGGTCACCGCGGAGGAAGCCGATGACCGAGTCGGGGATGTCGAAGCGCCCCGGGTCGGCCTCGAACTCCGCCGGGTCGGCGCCGAGACCCACGAGCGAGAGGGCGAGGTCCCCGACGACCTTGCTGCTCGGCGTCACCTTGACGAGGTTGCCGAGCATCGCGTTGGCCGCCGCGTACATGTCCTCGACCTCCTCGAAGCGCTCGCCGAGGCCGAGCGCGATGGCCTGCTGGCGCAGGTTGGAGAGCTGCCCGCCGGGGATCTCGTGCCGGTACACCCGGCCGGTGGGGGAGGCGAGCCCGGACTCGAAGGGGGCGTAGAGGCTGCGGACGCCCTCCCAGTAGGGCTCGAGGGCGAAGACCTGCTCGATGTCGAGACCGGTCGGGCGGTCGGTGCCGTCGGTGGCCCCGACGAGGGCCGATAGCGAGGGCTGCGAGGTCGTCCCGGCCATCGTCGCGCTCGCGGCGTCGACGGCGTCGACCCCGGCGTCGATGGCGGCGAGGAGGGTGCCGATCTGGCCGCCGGCGGTGTCGTGGGTGTGGAGGTGGACCGGGAGGTCGAATCGCTCCCGCAGCGCCCGCACGAGGGTCGCGGCGGCCGGCGCGCGGAGCAGCCCGGCCATGTCCTTGATCGCGAGCACGTGGGCACCGGTCTCGACGATCTGCTCGGCGAGGCGCAGGTAGTAGTCGAGGGTGTAGAGCCGCTCGTTCGGGTCGAGGAGGTTGCCGGTGTAGCAGAGGGCGACCTCGGCGAGGGCCGTGTCCGTGGCGAGGACGGACTCGACGGCCGGACGCATCTGGCTCACGTCGTTGAGGGAGTCGAAGATCCGGAAGATCGACAGTCCGCTCCGGGCGGCCTCGGCGACGAAGGCATCGGTGACCGTCGTCGGGTAGGGCGTGTAGCCGACGGTGTTGCGCCCGCGGAGGAGCATCTGCAGAGCGACATTGGGCATCGCCTCGTGGAGGGCGGCGAGCCGCTCCCACGGGTCCTCCTGGAGGAAGCGCAGCGCGACGTCGTAGGTCGCCCCACCCCAGGCCTCGACGGACAGGAGCTGCGGGGTGAGCCGTGAGACGTGCTCGGCGACGTGCGCGAGGTCGCGGGTGCGCACGCGGGTGGCGAGCAGCGACTGGTGGGCGTCCCGGAAGGTGGTGTCGGTGACGGGGACGTCCTCCCGCCGGCGCAGGTCGGCGGCGAAGCCTGCGGGGCCGAGGCGGAGGAGGCGGTCGCGACTCCCTTCGGGCCGGTCGCCGGAAGGGAGCTCGGGGAGCTTGCTGCTCGGCAGGAGGTCGACGGTCCGTGGTCCGTGCGGCCGGTTGACGGTGACCTCGGCGAGGTAGGTGAGCAGCTTCGTGGCCCGGTCCTTCCCGCTCGGGGCGTCGAGGAGCTCGGGGCGCTCGTCGATGAAGCTCGTCGTCACCTCGCCGGCTTGGAAGGTCGGGTCGCTGAGGACCCCCTCGAGGAAGGGGAGGTTGGTCGCCACGCCGCGGACGCGGAACTCCGCGAGGGCCCGGCGGGCGCGCCGCACGGCCAGCGGGAAGGTGGCCGCCCGACAGGTGAGCTTGACGAGCATGGAGTCGAAGTGGGCGCTGACCTCGGCGCCGACGAAGGTGGTGCCGCCGTCGAGTCGGACACCGGACCCGCCCGCGGAGCGGTAGGCGGAGATCGTCCCCGAGTCGGGTCGGAAGCCGTTGGCCGGGTCCTCGGTGGTGATCCGGCACTGGAGGGCGAAGCCGCGCGTGCGGATGTCCTCCTGCCGCAGGCCGAGCTCGGCGAGCGAGGCGCCGGCGGCGATCTGCATCTGGAGGACGACGAGGTCCCGCTCGGTGACCTCCTCGGTGACGGTGTGCTCGACCTGGATGCGCGGGTTCATCTCGATGAAGACGTAGCGCCCGTCCTCGCCGAGGAGGAACTCGACGGTGCCGGCGTTGACGTAGTCGATGGACTTGGCGAAGGCCACCGCGTCGGCGCACATCCGGGCGCGCAGGTCCGGGTCGAGGTTGGGGGCCGGCGCGATCTCGACGACCTTCTGGTGGCGGCGCTGCACCGAGCAGTCCCGCTCGAAGAAGTGGAGGACCTCGCCGGTCGCGTCACCCATGACCTGGACCTCGATGTGCCGCGGGTTGACGACGGCCTCCTCGAGGTAGAGCGTCGGGTCGCCGAAGCCGGACTCGGCCTCGCGCTGGGCGGCCTCGAGCGCCTCGCGCAGGTCCTCGCGTCGCTCCACCCGGCGCATGCCGCGGCCGCCGCCGCCGCTGACGGCCTTGACGAAGACCGGGAACCCGATGTCCTCGGCCGCCGACTCGAGGGCGTCGAGGTCAGCCGTCGCCTCGGAGCCGTCGAGGGTCGGCAGCCCAGCCGCCTTCGCCGCGGCGATGGCGCGGGACTTGTTGCCGGTGAGCTCGAGCACCTCGGCCGGGGGACCGATGAAGGTGATGCCGTGCTCCGCGCACTCCTCGGCCAGCTGCGGGTTCTCCGAGAGGAAGCCGTAGCCGGGGTAGATCGCGTCGACGCCCGCCTCCCGGGCGACGCGCACGACGTCCTCGTGGTCGAGGTAGGCGCGGACCGGGTGGCCCTCCTCGCCGATGAGGTAGGCCTCGTCGGCCTTCATCCGGTGCTCCGACGTGCGGTCCTCCGTGGGGTAGACGGCGACGGTCTGGGCGTCGAGCTCGGTGGCCGCGCGGAAGGCGCGGATGGCGATCTCGCCTCGGTTGGCGACGAGGATCTTGCGGAACATGCTGCCTCCGGGGTGTGAGGACGGTCTCCTGACGAATCTATCGGTCCGGCGCGGGGGGACATCGGCTCGGTTCCGTCCGTGAGAACGGAGACCGGCACCGGGGCGGAGCCGGGCCTGCGAGGTCGGCCTCCCGTCGTAGGCTCACGAGCGTGAGCAATGTCAGCGACCGCGAGCGGTGGGTCTCCGAGGATCCCGTGCACAAGCGGGCGGACCGGGACGACTTCGCCCGCGACCGGGGACGACTCATCCACTCCGCCGCCCTGCGCCGGCTGTCCGCGAAGACCCAGGTGCTCGGGCCGGGCAGCGACGACTTCGTCCGCAACCGGCTGACCCACAGCCTCGAGGTCGCCCAGATCGGCCGCGAGTTCGGTGGCGCCCTCGGATGCGAGGCCGATGTCGTCGAGGTTGCCTGCCTCGCGCACGACCTCGGGCACCCTCCCTTCGGGCACAACGGCGAGAGCGCGCTCAACGAGATCGCGGCGGGCACCGGGGGCTTCGAGGGGAATGCCCAGACCTTGCGCATCCTCACCCGCCTCGAGCCCAAGCGCGTCCACGCCGACGGCCGGCCCGCCGGCCTCAACCTCACGAGGGCCAGCCTCGACGCCTCGACGAAGTACCCGTGGCGACGCGGCCACGGTCCCGCTCCCACACCGAAGTTCGGCGTCTACGAGGACGACCTGCCGGTCTTCGAGTGGATGCGCGAAGGGAACCCCGGCGGCTTCGTGCGGTGCCTCGAGGCGGACGTGATGGACTGGTCCGACGACGTCGCCTACTCCGTCCACGACGTCGAGGACGCCATCGCCTCGGGGCGGCTCGACCTACGGCAGCTGCGCGACGCCCAGGACACGGACGCGGTCCTCGGGCTCGCCGTGACCCACTTCGCCGCCGACCTCGGCCGCGACGCCGTCGGGGAGGGGCTCGAGCGGCTCCTCGCCACCGGCGCCGTGCCGGCGACCTATGACGGGTCCCGCACGGCCCTCGCCGGTCTCAAGGACATGACCTCGCGCATCATCGGCCGTTTCGTCCACGCGGCGGAGCAGGCGACCCGCGCCGTCCACGGGCCGGGAGACCTCGGCCGCTACGAGGCGCGTCTCGTCGTGCCGGACGACTCGCGGGCCGAGGTGGCGGTGCTCAAGGCGGTGGCCGCCCACTTCGTCATGTTCTCCGGCGAGCGCGACGACGAGTACAGCCACCAGCGGCAGGTCGTCGCCGACCTCGCCACGTGGTTCGCCGCGGACCCCGAGCAGCGCCTCGACGCGGACCTTCGCCCCGACCTCGACGCCGCCGATGACGACGCCGCACGGCTGCGGGTCGTCGTCGACCAGGTCGCCGGGCTCACCGACCTGCGGGCTCTCGAGCTGCACGCCATCCACTGCGGTTGAGCCGGGCCCTCCGCCGACGGTCGCGCCACCTAGACTCGGGGGGAGTCGACGGAGCGAGGTGACCAGTGGCGGGACGGATCCGCGCAGAGGATGTCCAGGCGGTCAAGGAGCGCTCCTCGATCACCGACATCGTCGCCGAGCACGTGAGCCTGCGCTCGGCCGGCATCGGCTCGATGAAGGGGCTGTGCCCCTTCCACGACGAGAAGACGCCGAGCTTCACGGTCCGGGAGACCGTCGGTGCCTACCACTGCTTCGGCTGCGGAGAGGGCGGCGACGTCATCTCCTTCGTGCAGAAGCTGGACCACCTGACCTTCGCCGAGGCCGTCGAGCGGCTCGCCGGCAGGCTCGGCATGGAGCTGCGTTACGAGGAAGGGGGCGGCCCCCGGGACGGCGTCGGGCTCGGCAAGCGCTCCCGGCTCCTCGAGGCGCATCGCGCGGCCGCCGAGTTCTACCACCAGCGTCTCCTCGAGACCCCGGAGGCGCGGATCGGTCGGGACTTCCTGCGGGAGAGGGGCTTCGCCTCGCCGGAGGCCAAGCTCTTCGGCATCGGCTATGCACCGCGAGCGGGGGAAGAGCTCGCCCGGCACCTGCGCGGCAAGGGATTCACCGACGAGGAGCTGACGATCGGTGGCCTCTGCGGACGCGGGTCGCGGGGGCTTTACGACCGCTTCCGTGGGCGTCTCGTCTGGCCCATCCGCGACACCACCGGCGACACCATCGGCTTCGGTGCGCGGCGGCTGTGGGACAACGACCGCATCGCCGCCAAGTACCTCAACACGACCGAGACCCCGATCTACAAGAAGTCGAGCGTCCTCTACGGGCTCGACCTGGCGAAGAAGTCGATCAAGGACGAGCGCCGCGTCGTCGTCGTCGAGGGCTACACCGACGTCATGGCGGCCCACCTCTCCGGCGTCGAGGGGGCGGTCGCGACGTGCGGAACGGCCTTCGGCGAGGACCACATCAAGGTCATCCGGCGCATCGTCCGGGACGAGGCGGGCATGGCCCCGGCCAAGGTCGTCTTCACCTTCGACGGGGACGCGGCCGGTCAGAAGGCGGCGATGAAGGCGTACGCCCAGGACGACAAGTGGGTGAGCCAGAGCTTCGTCGCCATCGCCAAGGACGGGATGGATCCGTGCGATCTGCGGCTCCGCGAGGGTGACCACGCGGTCCGGGAGCTCGTCGAGGACGCCGTCCCGATCTTCGAGTTCGCCGTGCGGACCCTCCTCGGGCGCTTCGACCTCGACACGGCTGAGGGGCGGGTGCAGGGGATGCAGGCCGTGGCGCCGGTCATCAACAGCATCCGCGACTCCTCCCTTCGCCCCGAGTATGTGCGCACGGTGGCGGGCTGGGTCGGCGTCGA
This sequence comes from Candidatus Janibacter merdipullorum, assembly GCA_019116945.1. Lineage (GTDB taxonomy): Bacteria > Actinomycetota > Actinomycetes > Actinomycetales > Dermatophilaceae > Janibacter > Janibacter merdipullorum. Next base: position 10,504 of record DXAR01000185.1, read on the forward strand.
GGTCGACCAGATGCGGAGTGCGGTCGAGCGGGCCGGCCGGATCCAGGCCAAGGACGTGGCGAAGGGGGAGCCCCGCGGCAACCCCGAGACCCCCGAGCCCACCGCGGGGGAGGCCGCCGACGGCATGCCGGCCCCCGACCTGCGTGACCCGGTGGTCAAGGCGGAGCGACAGCTGCTCCAGGCGATCCTCCAGCACCCGTCGCTCTTCGCCTCCGCGGACCTCGACGCGATCGACCCGGACGCGGTCTCGGCGGTGGCGCACCGCGCCGTCTTCACGGCCATCCGCGAGGTGGGTCCGCTCCGTCCCGACGAGAGCCTCAGCGCGTGGCACGCGCGCGTGGACGAGGTGACCCCGCTCGCCGTCGCGCCGCTCGTCGCGGAGTTGTCCGTCGCCCCCCTGCCCGTCGTCCACGACCAGGCCACGGGGCTGCCGCCGGTGACCTACACGCGGTCGCTGCTCGTCCGGGTGCGCGAGCGGGCGGTCAGCCGGCGCATCGACGACGCGATGGCGCAGATGCGGCGCCTCGCCGCCGACCCGTCCGCCGACCAGGCGCACCTGCGCGAGCTCTCCGCGGCCCTGCAGCAGCTCGAGCGCGAGCGGGCGGCGCTGCGTGAGGAGGCCGGCTGATGGGGTGGTTGTCCGTCGTCCGCAATCGCGCGGTGCCCGTCCCGGAGGGGGTCGTCCTCGAGCCCGGTGAGCGGGTGCTGGCGACCGCCGCCGCCGAGGGCAGCACCGTCGTCATCACCTCCCGGCGACTCGTCGTCCCAGGTGACCTCGACGAAGGGAAGCCCTGGCACCTCGTCGACGGTGGCCGGTGGGACCCGGAGGAGTCCGTGCTCGCCGTCACCTGGGTCGACGGCAGCCCGGCCGGCCGGTGGCACCTGACGAAGCCCGGCGGTGTGCCCGATGCCTTCCACGAGAGGGTCAACGCCTCGGTCCTCCTTGTCGAGCAGGTCCGGATCGACCCCACCCGGCGCGCGCGGGTGGTCCTGCGCAAGGACCTCACGACCGACCGCGTCCTCGCCCAGACCATCGTCGCGCGGGGGTGCGCCCCGGACGACCCGCAGCTCGTGGCGGTGACCGAGGAGGTCGCCGCGCGCCTGGCCGAGCAGGTGGGTCGCGAGGCGTGACCGCGCCACGGCCCGCGACGTCTGCCGTTTTCGTCTCCCCGCCACCTTCTTGCTATGGTGGCGCAGCGCTTCGGCGCGATCCCCTGTAGCTCAATTGGCAGAGCATTCGGCTGTTAACCGGAGGGTTGTTGGTTCGAGTCCAACCGGGGGAGCCAGAGGCCCTGGGTCACGACATCAGTCGCGACCCAGGGCTTTGTCGTTGTCCGGCTCAGGCCCTACGGCCGCGTAGACTCCTGTGTCGCAGAACCTCGCCCGTGGGTGGGCACCGGCGAACCGTGGTACCTGCCCACCGGGATCATCAGCGGCTTGCCGGACACGGGGTCCTCGACAACCCGGCTCTCCATGCCGAAGAGCTCGTCGACGAGCTCTGGACGGAGGATCTCGCCCGGTGTGCCGCTGGCTGCCAGGCGCCCGCCGGCGAGAGCGATGAGGTGGTCGGCATAGCGCGCCGCGAGGTTGAGGTCGTGCAGCACCATGACGATCGTCGTGCCGTGGTCACGGTTGAGGTCGCTGAGCAGGTCGAGCACCTCGACCTGGTGGCCCACGTCGAGGAAGGTCGTCGGCTCGTCGAGCAGGAGGACCTCCGTCTGCTGCGCGAGTGCCATGGCGATCCACACCCGCTGCCGCTGGCCGCCGGAGAGCTCGTCGACGGCCCGCTCGGCGAGGTCGAGGGTCTGGGTCGCCTCGAGGGCCGAGGCGACCGCCTCGTCGTCCTGCCGCGACCACCGGGCGAAGGCGCGCTGGTGGGGGTGCCGCCCCCTTCCCACCAGGTCGCCGACGGTGATGCCCTCCGGCGCGATGGGGGACTGCGGCAGGAGGCCGAGACGCTGCGCGAGCTGCTTGGCGGGGATGGTGTGCACGTCACGCCCGTCGAGGAGGACCTGGCCGCTCCGCGGTGGCAGGAGTCGCGTCATCGAGCGAAGGAGGGTCGACTTGCCGCAGGCATTGGGGCCGACGATCGCCGTCATGCGCCCGGGCGGGATGCTCAGGTCGAGGTCGTCGATGACGTCCCGGTCGCCGTAGCCCAGGGTGAGGTGGGTGACCTCGAGGTCGGCGCGGGACTCGTGGGTCGCCGTCACAGGGCACCTCCGGTGCGGTTCGTGCGGATGATGAGGTAGAGCAGGTAGGGGGCACCGAGGATGCCGGTGATGACGCCGACCGGCATGCGGGTGCCGAAGGCGTACTGGCCCAGGAAGTCCCCGACGAGGACGAGCAGGGCGCCGACGAGCGCGGCGGGGACGAGGAGCGAGCCGTTGGGCCCCATGATGCGCGCCGCGATGGGGCCGGAGAGGAAGGCGAGGAAGACGATCGGTCCCACGGCCGCGGTGGCGAAGCAGATGAGGGCCACGGCCGCGACGACGATGAGCACCCGCGTGCGCTCCACCCGCACGCCGAGCGCCGATGCCGCGTCATCGCCCAGGGTCGTCACCTCGAGGTTGCGGGTCTGCGTGAGGATGAGCGTGCCGAGGACGAGCAGCGCGCCGATGACGAGGCGGACATCGCCCCAGTGGGCGCCGTTGAGGCTGCCGGTGAGCCACCGCATCGCCTCGAGCGCCTGGACATTGCTCGCCCGGTCGAGCTGCCAGGCGATGACGCTGCGCATCATCGCGGCGACGCCGATACCGATGAGGACGAGCCGGGTCCCCGCGGACTGCCCTCGTCGGTAGGCGAGGAGGTAGACGGCGAAGGCGACGCCGATGCCCGCGAGGACGGCGGTGACCGAGACGCTGAGACCGGCGAGACCGAAGGTGACGATCGCGACCGCCGCGGCGGCGCTGGCGCCCGCGGTGATGCCGATGATGTCGGGGCTCGCGAGGGGGTTGCGCAGGAGCGTCTGGAAGGTACAGCCGGCGAGCCCGAAGGCGAGACCGGCGACGAGGGCCAGGCTGGCGCGCGGGAGCCTCAGCTCCCCGACGATGAAGGTGGCCCCCGACTGCTCGGTCCCGGTGATGACGCCGAGGATCTCAGCCGGTCCGTAGAAGGACTGGCCGAACATCAGCGTGGCCGACCACGCGGCGACCGTGAGCACGGCGAGCACGGTGATGACGGCTGTCCGACGGCGGTTGCGGGTGCGCCGCTGGCGGGTGACGCGCTCGACGGCGCTCGCCGCAGGAAGCTCGAGGGTGGTCACAGCTCTCGCATCCTTCGGGTGCGGACGACGGCGATGAAGACGGGGGCACCGATGATCGCGGTGATGATGCCGACGTCGACCTCTCCGGGCGGCAGGATGATGCGCCCCACGACATCACTGACGAGGAGGAGGCTCGCCCCGCCGAGCGCGCTGAAGGGGAGCAGCCACCGGTGGTCGACGCCGACGAGCATGCGCGCGAAGTGGGGGACGACGAGACCGACGAAGCCGATCGGTCCGGTGATGGCGGTCGTCGCACCGGCGAGGGTCACGGCGGCGACTCCCGCGAGGAGGCGCGTGCGCACGACCGACTCGCCCAGACCGGCGGCGAGGTCGTCGCCGAGCCCGAGCATGTTGAGACCGCGGGCACACCAGATGCTCAGCACGAGGCCCCCGACGAGGAAGGGCCCCATCTGGAGGAGCTTGCTCGCGGTCGCTCCGCCTACGCCGCCGATCTCCCAGGAGATGACGCTCTCGGCGATGTCCGGGCGGGGGAGGACGACGGCGGTGACGAAGGAGGTCAGGGCCGCGGTCGTGGCAGCGCCGGCCAGGGTGAGCTTGAGCGGGGTGGGCCCGCCCCGGCCGAGGGAGCCGATGAACCACACGAAGAGGGCGGTGACCCCCGCTCCGAGGATGGCCACCCAGATGTAGCTCGTGGCGCTCGCGAGACCGAACCACGCGATCCCGGTGACGATGGCCAGCGATGCGCCGGTGCTCAGGCCGAGGATGTGGGGGTCGGCCAGGGGGTTGCGGGTGACGCCCTGGAGGACGAGGCCGGAGATCGCGAGGGCGGCACCGGCGGCGGCGGCGAGGATGGTGCGGGGCACGCGCTTGGCGACAGCCGCCTGGGCGATGTCGTCGGTGCGGCCCATGAGGCCGTCCCAGATCTCAGCCGGGCCCACGTCCCGGGCACCCACGGTGATGGAGAGGACGCAGCACCCGGCCAGGAGGACGATCATCCCGAGCAGGGCGACCCCGCGCGCCCGCCGAACCCGCTGCAGGGGTGCAACGGTCTCGGCGGGCGGCGGTGTCCGGGTGGAGGTCGTCACTTCGTGTCGGCGCCCTCGGCGGCCTTCGCCAGGAGCTCGACGTAGTCGTCGATGAGGTAGGGGATGGAGAGCGCCGTCGGGTTGCCCGCCGTGCCAATCGGCTTCTCGCCGTCGAGGTTGACCACGGCATCATTCTCCACGGCGGTGAGCTTCGAGAGAGCCGGGTCGTCCTCGAGCGCCTTGACGAGCTTCGGCCCACCGTAGGTGAGGATGATGTCGGCATCATTGAGATCGTCGGCGCGCTCGCCACTCATCGACCCGGCGTAGTCATTCCCCTTCGTCGCCTTGACGACGCTGGGAGCGATCTCCATCCCGAGGTCCTCGAGATACTTCGAGCGGGTGTCGGCAGCGCTGTAGAAGTTGATCTCGCTCAGGTCGGAGGGGTCGACGTGGGTGAGGTACATCCCCGTCTTGCCCTTGATCTCGGGGTGCTTATCGACGGCACTGTCGATGTCCTTCTCGAGGTCCTTGACGAGCTCCTTGCCCTCCTGCTCCTTCCCGAGGCCCTTGGCGTTGATGACGATCGAGTCGCGCCACTCCGTGGCCCACGGGTCGTCCGGGTAGGCGACGACGGGGGCGATCTTGCTCAGCTTCTCGTAGTCGTCCTTGGAGAGCCCGGAGTAGCCGGCGAGGATGACATCGGGGTTGGTCTCGGCGACGGCCTCGAAGTCGTAGCCGTCGCTCTCGTCGAAGAGCACCGGGGTCTCGGCGTCGAGCTCCTTGAGCCGGTCCTCGGTCCAGGGCTGGACGCCGTCGCCGTCGTCGTCACCCCAGGTCATCTTCGACATGCCGACGGGCACGATGCCGAGAGCGAGGGGGACCTCCTGGTTGGCGAAGTCGACGGTGGCGACCCGCTCCGGCTCCTCCTCGATCTTCGTCGTCCCGAGGGCGTGCTTGATCGTCACCGTCTCCCAGTCGCCGCCGGAGCCGGAGGCCTCCTCGGAGTCCGAGCCGCTGCTGCCGCAGGCGGTGAGGGTCAGGGCCAGAGCGATGGCCGTGGTCGTGGTCAGTCGTGACGTGGAGAACACAGGGGGCACCTCGTTGTGGGGTATTAGGGCAGCCAAACCTTACTGCCAATTCCCCGCAGTGGTGCGAAGGGGGCCACCATCTGGTCCCGCACGGGGATGAAGGGGCCCTCATGGCACCTTCATCGGTCCCTCACCGTCGGCCGCTTGAGTTGGTCCCGCGCCCACCACTGACAGGGGAGAACTCATGCGGACGACACGCACACGGATCATCGCGGCGACGGCAGCCGGAGTGCTCGGTCTCGCCGGTGGGGTGGCCATCGCCCAGTCGCAGGCGGCGACAGCGATGAGCGCCGCACCGGCGGACCGGGTGCAGTCCCAGCTGTCCATCGGAGGGTGCGTCATCCGTCTCTACGCAGCCGGCCCGAGGATCCACGCCAACTCCTCCCACACCTGCGTCGGGGTCAAGAGTGTCGGCATCACCGGGATGGGGCGCCTCCAGGTGAACTACACCCAGTCCGGGCGCACCGTCGGGCTCACCGCCAATGCCGACGAGCTCCTCGTCGCGAGGGGAATCCAGGCGGGCGTCAACGGGACCACGAGGTACGCGACGATCACGCTCTACGACTCCAAACTCAAGCGTCGGCTCCACCTGGGCCGCGTCGGGGACTACACGCGGGCCTCCGGGAGTACCGCCAACATCTGGTTCAGCTCCACGCGAGTCCGGTCATGACGCGCCTCGCGGTCACCTCCGCGCTCGTGGTCGTCGCCCTCGTGGTCGGTGCCGCCATGTCGTGGGCGGCGCGGTCGGTCCGTCCGTGGTCCGTCCCCGCCGGCCAGGTGCAGGTCGTGGCCTGTCAGGTCTCGTGGAACTCCTACACCCGGAAGCCCACCCTCCTGAAGTCCAGCCGGAAGCCGTGCGACGGCATGTGGCGCGTCGCCATCGACGCCAAGGGCCGGATCGCGCTCAAGCACACCGGCAACCCCGTCATCGGGATCCGGGTCACGGCGAACGAGACGACGGTGGGCAGGGGGATCACGGCGGGCGCGTCCGGTGGGAGCTCGACGACGGATCTCACCGTGCACGACGCCCGACTCGGGCGTGCGCTCAATCTCACACGAGCGGCTGACGCCCGCCGTCTGGGCCAAGGAGCGGGGTTCTGGGTGGTCCTCACGCACGACGATCGTTGACCGTCAGGGGGTGTCGAGTTCACCTTTTGGTCATGAACCCGCCATAATGAGCGGATGCAACTCGTGCGGAGCTGGCCATACAGCATAGCCGTCGGGGTCTCGCTGATGGTCGGGATCGCCGCGGTCATCGGTAGCTACAGTCTCGGGATTCCTCTCAAGGACCCCGAGGGCTTCCTCGGACCTGCCTACGTGCGCCTCCCTCTGCTCGCCTTCCTGCTCTCCGCTGCCGGCATCCTCATCGCCGCCGTGAGGCGCCGCGGGGTGAAGGAGATCAAGACCGGCGTGGTCGAGGTCGTCAAGCACGAGTGGAACCTGCGCCGAGCCTTCTACATCATGACCGGTCTGGCGACGTTCTACGTGAGCTACGTCGGGTACCGCAACCTCAAGAGCGTCCTGCCGATCTTCCGTGACGGCACGCTCTACGACCGCGAGCTCCTCGAGATGGATCGCTGGTTCTTCGGCGGGGTGGACCCCGCCGTCGTCCTCCACACGGTCCTCGGCACCGACATCGCCGCCGTCCTCCTCTCGGCGGTCTACCTAGCCTACCTGCCGCTCGTGCCCATCAGCCTGGGCGTCTTCCTCGTGCTCAGCCGCGACGTCGCCGTGGGCGCCTGGTACGCGACCGCGCTCTGCCTCAACTGGGTCCTCGGCGTCGTCAGCTACTACATGCTCCCGGCGGTCGGTCCGATCTACTCCCGCCCGGACCTGTACGCGGACCTGCCGACGACGAGCGTGACCGGGTTGCAGCAAGGCTTGCTCAACAACCGTCTCGAGTTCGTCACGAGCCCCGAGACGAGCGACGCCATCCACGGTGTCGCCGCCTTCGCCTCACTGCACGTCTCGGTGACCTTCGCCGCGGCGCTCTTCCTCCACTACACGGTCCGCAGCAGGAGCATCCGGATCGCCGGGTGGACCTTCTTCGCGCTGACCTCCGTCGCGACCATCTACTTCGGCTGGCACTACGTCATCGACAACTTCGCCGGCATGCTCATCGGCTGGGCGGCTGTGATGATCGGAGCCCGGGCGACCGGCATCACCAAGGAGAAGCGGCGCTCCCTTCGCGACCAGCCGGCTCTCGATGTCGACGCTCCTGACGACGTGATCGAGGAGCAGGAAGCCGAGACCGTCGGCAGCGGGTCCTCCCGCGACTGACCCGTCGCCGCAGCGCTACTGCAGCGGTATGTCGAGCCCGCGGTCGCTCTCGGGGCGTGCGCCGAGGATGCGGCGGTCTGACTCGGACGCCGATCCGGTTCTCGTGGAAGCTCCACAGGCTCTTGCGCAGGGCGTAGTCGAGCTCGCGCTCCCACTTCCTGGTCAGGAACTCGATGATTTCCTCACGGCCGGTGACGAAGGTGTCCCGGTTCCGCCACACCGAATCGCGTGTGTAGGCGCCGGCCACACGTTCTGGGTCTCGGGCGTTCCACGCGTCCTCGGCCGCTTGGACCTTCTGGACGGCGGACTCGTGGTCGAAGGGGGGTAAGGGGTGGGCGCGCTTCGGTCATGGCTCTCTCCTTGTTGAGAACGGACGTTCTCCGTCGGGACCGCGCCGCGCTCCTGGATGTCGCGGAGGCACTCTTCTACGAGCGCGGTATCCGGGCCGTCGGCATGGACGCAGTCCGTACCGCGACGGGGCAGTCGTTGAAGCGCATCTACGGGATGTTCTCGACGAAGGAGGAGATGGTCGTCGCCGCGCTGCGGCGGCACGATCGCCGCTGGCGAGCGAGCCTGACCGAATACGTGGAGCAGCACGAGGACCCGCGCGAACGAGTCCTGGCGATCTTCGACTGGCTCGAGCGCTGGTTCGCCCAGCCAGACTTCCGTGGCTGCGCATGGACCAACGCGTACGGCGAGCTCGGCTCCACCTCACCCGCGATCCTCGCCGAGGTGCGCGGCCACAAGGAGGCCTTCCACGATCAGATCGCCGGCTGGGTGCAGCCCTGCGCGACTCTCCCCGCCGACGCCGTCGCCCTTCTGGCGGAGGGCGCCATTGTCACCGCCGCGATCACGGGCGACCCGACGGTCGCTCGCCCCGCCCGAGCCGCCGCCCATGCCCTCATCGGCGGTGCGCGTGGGGACGGGGACGGTGAGAACTTGGGTGGGGCGACTGGGGCTTGAACCCAGGACCGACGGATTATGAGTCCGGTGCTCTGACCGACTGAGCTACCGCCCCTTCGCCCGGAGGCGACGGCGCGACACTACCCCGCCGCCCCCTGCGAGCGGTCAGCGCCTCAGTGTCGTCGAGGCCTTGCCCCAGGTGGTCGAGGAGTCGATGGTCGCGATCTGCCAGTAGCGGTTCGTCGAGGCATAGGTCTTGATCGACACCCGACCCTTGCTGTCGGTCTTCCCGCTCTTGACCCACTTCCAGGAGCAGGAGGCGCAGCTCTTCTGCCGCAGGCTCACCTTGGCGCCGGCCCACCCGCGGTAGGTCTGGGCGTTGGGGGAATAGCGGGTCGCCGTCGCCTTCACCGTGACATAGCGCCCCGACCGCGAGCTGCTGGCAGCGGTCCTCGAGCCGAGACGGACCGTCATCGTGCGGGTGTTCTGGTTCATTCGGCGGTAGTTGCGGTCGTAGGCCCCCTCGGGGCGCACGGTGTAGGTGCCGAGGGGGGACCAGTCGTACCAGTCCAGCCGCTCGCTCGTCTGCCCGTCGTAGAAGAAGAAGTCCCACGGCCCCTGCGTGGGGTGGACGACCGACCAGGTCGCCCAGTCGGCATACCGTCGGCAGCCCTCGCTGTAGGTGCCGGTGATCGTCCGGTACGAGCTGGTGATCGAGACCTTGCTCGGCACTGACACCGAGCAGGAGTACGCGGCCTGGGCCGGAGCCGGCGACGCCGCGAGGGGAAGGAGGGAGAGGGCGGCAGCCGCCGCGACGCGCTTGAGCATGGGGTACCTCGGAAGGTGAGAAGGGAGGAGCTGGAGGGAGATACCCCCCGGCGGTTCGAGAGCATAGAGCCACACGGCGACAACCGGAAGACACGGGAGCGGCGGGTGCGTCTGGAGGGGGCAGCGTGAGGACTGGTGCTCCTGTGATCCATGGGGCAGAATGGCCGCACAACCACATATCGCTTCGAGCAGCACGCCGCGACACGCGCAGCAGCCGTTCGATCCCACAGGGAGTGCTTGGCGTTGGGGAAGACGTCCATCGCACTCAAGGAGGATCAGGATGTCTGCAGGAAAGCGCATCAGTACCCGCGGTGTGGTGTTCATCCACAGCACCCCGACGGCTCTGTGCCCCCACATCACGTGGGCGCTCGAGGCCGTCTTGGATCAGGCCGTGTCCCTCGACTGGTCCGAGCAGCCGCTCGGCCGGTCGTTCCAGCGTGCCGAGTTCTCCTGGACGGGGGACCCGGGCACGGGGGCGAAGCTTGCCTCCGCACTCCGCGGTTGGGAGGGCGTGCGGTACGAGGTCACCGAGGAGCCCACTCCGGGCCTCGACGGCTCGCGCTGGAGCCACACCCCGACCCTCGGCATCCACCACGCGACGATCTCCGCCTCGGGTGACGTTGTCATCCACGAGAACCGTCTGCGCGAGGTCATGACGCTCGCCCAGGGGGCGGGTGAGGCGGTCGAGGACATGCTCGACGAGCTGCTCGGTGGTCCGTGGGACGCCGAGCTGGAGCCCTTCCGCCACGCGGGCGAGGGCGCGCCGGTGCGCTGGCTGCATAAGGTCGGCTGACGACCGCGCGAGGATCCGAGCGAGGGACGAGCGAGGCCCGGAGGGCCCGTGGGAAGCCGACGAGGGGAAGGTCGGCTGACCCGGGCCTGAGGATCCGAGGAGCCCGAGCGAAGGCGAACAACAGAGACGGACGAGAGGTGCGCTGCCTCCTTGGCGCACCCTCGTCCGTCCCTGTCGTTCGTGGCAGCAGCACCTACAGGGGGATGTTGCCGTGCTCCCCGCGCCTGGCCGGCGCCTCGGCGAGAGCTGCTGCCACCGTCGTGCGTGTGCGGGTGGGCTCGACGATCTCGTCCACCACGCCGATCTCCACGGCCCGCTCGAGCCCTCCGGAGAGCCGGTCGTGCTCGTCGGCGAGCTCCTGCTCCACCGCGGCCCGTTCGGCCTCGTCGACCTCGGCCAGCCGTCGCCGGTGGAGGATGCGGATGGCTGCGACGGAGCCCATGACGGCCACGTGGGCGTCGGGCCAGGCGAAGACCTTCGTCGCGCCGAGGGACCGGGAGTTCATCGCGATGTACGCGCCGCCATAGGTCTTGCGGGTCACGACGGTGACCCGGGGGACGACGGACTCCGCGAAGGCATGGAGGAGCTTCGCCCCCCTTCGCACGACGCCGTCCCACTCCTGGCCGACGCCGGGGAGGTAGCCGGGGACGTCGACGAGGACGACGAGCGGCACGCCGAAGGCGTCGCACATGCGCACGAAGCGGGCCGCCTTCTCCGCGGAGGAGGAGTCGAGGCAGCCGCCGAGGCGCATGGGGTTGTTGGCGATGACGCCGACCGTCCGCCCGCCGAGCCGGCCGAGCGTGGTGACGATGTTGGGGGCCCACCGGGCGTGGAGCTCCTGCGTCGGCGCGGAGTCGAGAAGCATCTCGACGAGAGGGTGGACGTCGTAGGCTCGTTTGGCCGAGTCGGGCAGCTGCTCCGCGAGGTCGACATCGGTGATCCCCGCGACGTCGAAGTCGCCCTGGTCGGCCAGCAGCCGGCACAGCGTCCCTGCCCGCGTGAACGCGTCGTCGATGGACTCGGCGAGCACATGGACGACGCCGGAGCGGCGGCCGTGCGGCTCGGGACCACCGAGACGAAGGGCGTCGACATCCTCTCCCGTGACCGACCGGACGACGTCCGGTCCGGTGACGAAGATCCGCCCTTCCGGGGCGAGGATGACGATGTCGGTGAGGGCGGGCCCGTAGGCGGCACCACCGGCGGCTGCGCCGATGACGACGGAGATCTGGGGGACCTTGCCGGAGGCGCGGGTCATGATCGCGAAGACCTCACCCACGGCATGGAGGGAGACGACACCCTCGGGGAGACGGGCACCACCGGAATGCCAGAGCCCGACGACGGGCACCTCGTCCGCGAGGGCCCGCTCGTAGGCGGCGACGACGACCTTGCAGCCGGCGACGCCCATGGCGCCGCCCATGACCGTCGCGTCCGAGGCGAAGGCGACGACGGGCTGTCCGTCGACCGTGCCGGTCGCCGCGAGCATCCCGGAGTCGTCGTCCGCGGTGATGAGCTCGAGGGATCCCTCGTCGAAGAAGGCGGCGAGACGGTGGTTGGGGTTGCGGGGGTCCTCCTCACGGGGGACCTTCGTCCGCGTGGCCACGGAGGCCGAGGCCGCGTTCGGCTGGCGGGCCATCAGTAGCTCCCGAAGGCGAGGGCGACGTTGTGGCCACCGAAGCCGAAGGAGTTGTCGAGGACGAGGAGGTCCCCGTCCTGGGAGAGCTGGCGCGGCTCGTCGCGCACGATGTCGAGGTCGACGGCCGGGTCGAGGGTCTCGATGTTCATCGTCGGTGGCGCGACCCGGTCGCGCACCGCCTGCGCGGCGAAGATCGCCTCGAGGGCCCCGGCGGCGCCGAGGAGGTGACCGGTCATCGACTTCGTCCCGCTCACGGCCATGTGGTCGGCGTCCGACCCGAAGGCCCGCCGGATGGCGGCCACCTCGGCGACGTCACCGACCGGGGTGGAGGTCGCGTGCGCATTGATGTGGCTGAGGTCGGCGGGCGTGGCGCCGGCATCCCGGACGGCGTCGGCCATGGCCCGGGAGGCGCCCGCACCCTCCGGCTCGGGGGCGGCGATGTGGTGCGAGTCGGCGCTCACGCCGAAGCCGGCGAGCGTGCAGATGATGTCCGCACCGCGGGCCTTGGCGTGCTCCTCGGACTCGAGGACGAGGATGGCGCCCCCTTCGCCGAGGACGAAGCCGTCCCGCTCGGTGTCGTAGGGGCGTGAGGCCGTCGCCGGCGAGTCGTTGCGCGTCGAGAGCGCCTGCATGGCGGCGAAGCCGGCGATGGGCAGCGGGTGGATGGACGCCTCTGAGCCGCCGGCGATGACGACATCGGCGAGACCCTCCCGGATGAGGTGTGCTCCGTAGCCGATCGACTCGGCGCCGGAGGAGCAGGCGGAGACGAGGGTGTGTGCCCCCGCGCGGGCACCGAACTCCAGCGAGACCGTGCCGGCCGCGGAGTTGGGCATGAGCATGGGGATCGACAGGGGGTAGACGCGGCGAGGGCCCTTGGTGCGCAAGGCCTCCCACGCGGTGAGGAGGGTCTGCACGCCGCCGATGCCGGTGCCCACGGAGCTGGCGAGGCGCTCCGGCTCCACCTCGGGCGCCCCGGCGTTGGCCCAGGCCTCGCGGGCGGCGACGAGCGCGTACTGGGCGAAGGGGTCGAGGCGCTTGGTCTCGACCTTCTTCAGCACCTCGGCGACGGGGGTGGTCAGCTGCGCGGCGAAGGAGACCGGGAGCTCGTACTCCTCGACCCAGTCGGAGTCGAGGGCGCTGGCACCCGAACGGCCGGCGAGGGCTGCCTGCCAGGTCTCCTCGGCGGTGCCGCCGAGCGGGGTCGTGGCTCCGAGGCCGGTGACGACGACGGTGGGCCGGGGGGAGGTCATGGAAGCTCCTGTCGGTACGGGTGAGGGGTGCAGCCGGGGCGGGTCCCCCCTTCGTCATGGCGAAGGGGGGTACCCCACCGGTCTCAGGCGGCCTGGTTGGCCTGGATGTAGTTCACGGCGTCGCCGACGGTCTTGAGGTTCTTGACCTCCTCATCGGGGATCTTCGCGCCGAACTTCTCCTCGGCGGTGACGGCGATCGTCATCATCGACAGCGAGTCGACGTCGAGGTCATCGGTGAAGGTCTTGTCGACGGTCACCTCGGACGCGTCGATGCCCGTCTCCTCCGAGACGATCTCGGCGAGTCCGGCGAGGATGTCCTGGTCGCTGTGAGCCATGTCGGTTCTCCTTGTGTTGGGTGTTGTGTGGAAGGGTGCTGGCCCGATGACCCGTCGGACCGACGGGTGAACTAGGGGAGGGTCACGACCTGGCCGGCCCACACGAGGCCGGCGCCGAAGCCGATCGTCAGGGCGAGCCCACCCGGCTGGACCTCACCCTCGCGGAGCATGCGGTCCATCGCGAGCGGCACCGACGCGGCGGAGGTGTTGGCCGTGGTCCGGATGTCGCGGGCGATCGGGAGGCCGGCGGGGAGGGCGAGCTCCTTGGCCATCTGGTCGATGATGCGGACATTGGCCTGGTGGGGGATGAAGGCCGCGAGGTCCTCGGCCCGGACACCGGCCGCGTCGAGAGTGCGCTGGGCCTCCTTGGCCATCGACCAGACCGCCCAGCGGAAGACGCTGGGACCCTCCATGACGATGGCCGGCCACTGCAGCTCACGGTCGTCACGGAGGGTGATCCACGAGTCGCGCTGGGCGATGAAGTCCTTCTTGTCGCCGTCGCTGCCCCACACGGTCGGGCTGATGCCGGGAGTCTCGCTACGGGAGACGATGACGGCCCCTGCACCGTCACCGAAGATGAAGGCCGACCCGCGGTCGGTGGGGTCGGTGAAGTCGAGGAGCTTTTCGACACCGACGACGAGGACGTGCTCGGCCGTGCCCACCCGGACCATGTCGTTGGCGACGGACACGGCGTGGCAGAAGCCGGCGCACGCCGCCGAGATGTCGAAGGCCGCTGCCCTGGAACCGAATCGGGCCGCGAGCTCCGGCGCAGCACCGGGCGTCTGGAAGGGGTGGGTCACCGTGGCGACGATGACGCCGTCGAGCTGGTCGGCGGTGATCCCGGCGTACTCGAGCGCCGCCCTCGAGGCGTACTCGGACATGTCGACGACGGTCTCGTCCGGCGCCGCCCGGTGGCGGGACTCGATGCCGGACCGCTCGCGGATCCACTCGTCGGAGGAGTCGATCGGCCCGACGATCTCGCTGTTGGGGACGACGCGCTCCGGGCGGTAGCCGCCGACGCCGGTGATCCGCGCGTGGTGCAGGACGTCGGGGACGCCGAGGGTGCTCATGCCATGCCGCCGCGGGGGTGGAGCCGGACGAGGGGTTGGCCCGGGGAGACCGGGTCGCCGTCCTCGACGAGCCACTCGACGATCGTGCCGGCGTGGTCGGCGGTGACCTCGCGGGTGTCGCGAAGGGAGGAGATCCGGGCCACGACGTCGCCGGCCGGGACCTCGGTGCCGGGGCGGGTCGCGGGGACGGCGACCGTCCCCTTGACCGGGGCGGTGACGATCCGCCACGTCGGCTCGCTCGCGGTGCGCGAGGAACCGTGCTCCCGCACCATCTGCTGCGCCTTGTCGAGGTCGTCCGGGGTCTTGAGCGCGAGGACCTCGACCCCCTTGAGGCCACGCTTGGCGAGTCCGGTGAGCGCGCCGGCGGGCGGGATCTCGATGATGCCCGTGACGCCGAGCTCCTTGAGGGTCTCCATGCACAGGTCCCAGCGCACGGGGTTGCTCACCTGGCTGACGATGCGCCGGAGGACCTCCGTCCCGGAGTGTATGACCTCCCCGTCGACGTTGGAGACGAGGGGCACGCGGGCGTCATGGGTCGACACGGCCCGGGAGAGCCGGCCGAGGGTGTCGACCGCGGGCGCCATGTGCTCGGTGTGGAAGGCACCGGCGACCTTGAGCGGCATGACCCGCGCCTTGGCCGGGGGGTTCTCGGCGAAGGCGGCCAGCTGCTCCAGCGTTCCCGCGGCGACGACCTGACCGGCGCCGTTGACGTTCGCCGGGGTGAGGCCGTGGGACTCGATGGCGGCGAGGACCTCCCCTTCGTCGCCGCCGAGGACCGCGCTCATGCCGGTGGGGGTCGTCTCCGCGGCGGCCGCCATGGACCGGCCCCGCTCGCGGACGAGGACCATGGCCTGCTCGGCGCTGATGACACCGGCCGCCGTGGCCGCGGTGATCTCACCGACGCTGTGGCCCGCTCCCGCGCCGACGACGCGGAAGCCGTCGGCAGGATGCTCGAAGAGGGCGAGGAGGGCGATGAGGCCGGACGCGACGATGAGCGGCTGGGCCACCGCCGTGTCCTTGATCGTCTCCTCGTCGGAGGTCGTGCCGTGGGTGGCGAGGTCGATGCCCGCCACGGTGGAGAGCCAGTGGAGGCGGTCGGCGGCACCGGGGAGCTCGAGCCACGGGGCGAGGAAGCCGGGCGTCTGTGAGCCCTGGCCGGGACAAGTCATCGCAAGCACCCGTCCAGAGTCGCCCGTGGAGTGTGGTGGGCGCGACGTCGACCCCACCAGAGAATCACCCGATGACGTTGGAGGAATCCTCCAAGAGGGATCCGAGGGTCAGTGCGATACGGACGGTGAAGGCGTCGTGCGCGTCGGTGAGGTCGTAGCCGATGAGGTCGGAGATCCGGCCGAGGCGGTAGCGCACCGTGTTGACGTGGACGATGAGTTCCCGGGCGGTGGCCTCCAGTCCCGCGGAGTCGAGGTGGGTCCGGGCGGTCTCGAGGAGGCTGGCGTGCTCCTCGAGGGGGGAGGCGATCTCGTCGACGAGAGCGGCGCGGGCGAGGGCGTCCCCGGCCACGGCCCGCTCGGCGAGGAGCTCGTCGGCGGCCACAGGGCGGGGGCGGCCCGGCCATCCCGCCGCCGCGACGTGCCCGGCGACGGCCGCGTGGGCGGAGACCGCTCCCTCGGAGAGGTCCTCGACGAGCGGCCCGTGGACGAGGTCGCCGACGGCGAAGCAGTCCGCCAGCGACAGGACCCGCTCACGGGGGTCGCCGGCGTCGCCGACGATCGCGACGAGCCGCGATCCCTGCACACCCGCGAGCACGGGGAAGCCCACCCGCTGGGCGGTCCGCTGGACGGCGGCCACGGCCGCGGCAGGGTCCTCGCCGTCCGGCGAGTGGGGTGAGTTGCCCACGAGGACGATGATGTCGGTGACATCGGTCCAGCCGAGCGCCGCCGCGCGGGTGCGGATCGACTCGTCCACCTCGCCGCGCATCACCGCGTCGATGACGAGCGACTCGAGCCGCGCGTCCCAGGCGCCACGCTGCTCGGCGGTCTGGGCGTACACGAGGGCGGCACCGAAGGCGATCTCCCGCGAGTAGCGCAGGACGGCCATCCGCAGGTCGGTGACATCCCCCGGGCGGGCGAGGTCCTCGACGCGCTCCTCGACGACCTCGACGACGGTGCGGGCGAGCTCGAGCGTCTGGGCGAGGCTGATCGTCCTCGTCAGCTCACGGGGAGCCGCGCCGAAGATCGTCCGGGTGTCGGCGTCCTCGGTGCCGTTGAGCCAGTCGATGAAGTTGGTGATGCCGGCCTGCGCGACGAGCGCGACCCAGGAGCGCTCCCGCGCGCCGAGGGTGGCGTACCAGGCGTGCCTCTCCTCGAGCCGCCGGGTCGCGGCCGTCGACAGCTCGCCGCCCTTGCGGCGCACCGAGCGACGGGTGGTGAGGGAGACGAGCCCGCGACGCGACATGCGGGCAGTCTATGTGTGAACTGCACAAACCCTTCATCTTCCCCTCGACACTGCGAAGGGGGGCGGGGTCAGTCGGTGCCGAACTCCATGGCGGCGCGGTCGAGCGCGTCGTCCTCGTCGTCGACCTGGGCCGCGGCGGGGTTGGCCGCGATCTGGTCGCCGCCCCCGGCCTCGAGCTCACCCATGATCTCGAGGTAGCCGCCGCTCAGCTGGTCCTGGTCGGCGTAGACCTCGAGCTTGCTCCGGCTGTCGGCGATGTCGAGGTTGCGCATCGTTAGCTGCCCGATCCGGTCGACGGGGCCGAAGGCGGCGTTGTCGGTGCGCTCCATCGAGAGCTTGTCCGGGTGGTAGCTGAAGTGCTCACCGGTCGTGTCCACGATCGTCCAATCCTCGCCCCGGCGGAGCCGGATCGTCACCTCGCCGGTGACGACGGAGGCGACCCAGCGCTGGAGGGACTCGCGGATCATGAGCGACTGCGGGTCGAACCACCGGCCCTCGTAGAGCAGGCGACCGAGCCGCCGCCCTTCGGCGTGGTAGCTCGCGATGGTGTCCTCGTTGTGGATCGCGGCGACGAGGCGCTCGTAGGTGATGTGGAGGAGGGCCATGGCCGGGCCCTCGTAGATGCCCCGGGACTTCGCCTCGATGATGCGGTTCTCGATCTGGTCCGACATGCCGAGGCCGTGCCGCCCGCCGATCTCGTTCGCGGCCAGGACGAGGGCGACGGCGTCCCCGCCGAAGTCGTCGCCGTTGATGGCGACCGGGCGACCACGCTCGAAGCGGACGGTCACGTCCTCGGCCTCGATGGCCACCTCGGGGTCCCAGAAGCGCACGCCCATGATCGGCTCCACGATCTCCATGGACTCGTCGAGGTGCTCGAGGGTCTTGGCCTCGTGGGTCGCGCCCCAGATGTTGGCGTCGGTCGAGTAGGCCTTCTCGGCGCTGTCCCGGTAGGGGAGTCCGCGCTCGGTGAGCCACTCGGACATCTCCTGGCGCCCGCCGAGCTCGGTGACGAAGTCGGCGTCGAGCCACGGCTTGTAGATGCGCAGGCCCGGGTTGGCCATGAGCCCGTAGCGGTAGAAGCGCTCGATGTCATTGCCCTTGAAGGTGGACCCGTCACCCCAGATGGAGACGTCGTCCTCCTTCATCGCGCGGACGAGCAGGGTGCCGGTCACCGCCCGCCCGAGGGGCGTGGTGTTGAAGTAGGTGCGTCCGCCGCTGCGGATGTGGAAGGCGCCGCAGGCGATGGCGGACAGCCCCTCCTCGACGAGCGGGCCCTTGCAGTCGACGAGGCGGGAGAGCTCGGAGCCGTACTGGCCGGCCCGGCCGGGAATCGAGGCGATGTCGTCCTCGTCGTACTGGCCGAGGTCGGCGGTGTACGTGCACGGCACCGCCCCCTTCTCGCGCATCCACGCGACGGCCACCGAGGTGTCGAGACCGCCGGAGAAGGCGATGCCGACACGTTCACCAACAGGGAGGGAAGTGAGTACCTTGGACACGGCCCCAGCCTAGGTCCTCCGCCGAGCCGGAGTGTGCCCGGTCCACGCCGGGGCCGAAGGGAGGGCCCCGCGCGTTCATCGAGTGGTCAACGGCAGGACACGGCAGGGTCGACTGCCGGTGCCGGCGGCGCCCATAGCGTCGACCGACATGAGGACCACCCAGATCGCCACAGGAATCTTGGCTGCCGTCGCGCTCGTCGCTCCGGTGTCCACCGCCACCGCCGCCCCCGAGGCCCCGTCGGCCACGTCGGCCACGTCGGGCAACCCCGGCTACCGGGAGAAGGACATGTCCGACCCGCTCGTCGTCGCCCACCGCGGTGCCTCCGGCTACCGACCGGAGCACACCCTCGCCGCCTACGAGCTGGGGGTGGGTCAGGGTGCGGACTACATCGAGCCGGACCTCGTCATGACGAAGGACGGGGTCCTCGTCGACCGGCACGAGCCCGAGATCGGTGGGACGACCGATGTCGCGGACCGGCCCGAGTTCGCCGACCGCAAGACGACGAAGCAGCTCGACGGCAAGGCGGTCAACGGGTGGTTCGTCGACGACTTCACCCTCGCCGAGCTCAAGACCCTCCGCGCCAAGGAGCGCCTGCCGGAGCTGCGCCAGGAGTCGAGCACCTACGACGGTCGCTTCGAGGTGCCGACCTTCGAGGAGGTGCTCCAGCAGCGGGAGCAGCTCTCCCGCAGCACCGGTCGCACGATCGGGATCATCCCGGAGATCAAGCACTCGACCTATCTCCACGACGAGGGCTTCGACCCCGAGGCCGAGGTCGCCCGGCTCGTGAAGAAGTACAAGCTCAACCACCGCAAGGCACCGCTGTGGGTCCAGTCCTTCGAGCTGACCGCGCTCAAGGACCTGCGGACCGAGCACCGCCTCAAGGCGCGCACGACCTTCCTCACCTCGGCCTCCGGCGGCCCCTACGACCTCCGCGAGGAGGGGATCACGTACGAGGAGCTGACGACGCCGGAGGCGATGCGCGACCTCTCGCGCTGGATCGACGGCTTCGGCCCGACGAAGGACCAGATCATCCCCCGCGCCGCGGACGGCACGCTCGGTGAGCCCACCTCCTTCGTCGAGGACGCCCACGACGCGGGCCTGGACGTCATGCCCTACACCTTCCGCGCGGAGAACGAGTTCCTCCCCACGGACTACCGCAACGGCAGCGTCCCGGCCGACTTCGGCAGGGCCATCGACGAGGCCGTCGTCTTCATGCGCACCGGCGTGGACGGTCTCTTCTGCGACCAGCCCGATGTGTGCGTCGAGGCCCGCAAGGAGTTCCTCGCCGAGGACTGATCACGGGCGAAGGGGGTGGAGCGCGGACCATGTGAACCGAAGGTCCCGCTCCACCCCCTTCGTCGTGCCGGCTCAGCGCTGACCGACCCAGGCGCCGCTGTCCCAGTACCCCTGGCCCCATGTGGGACGCAGGTCCTGGGTCAGCCGGTGGTCGCATCGCGAGGCCCGACGGCGAAGGTGATGGGGCCGGTGTGCCTGCGGATGGTCATGAGTTCTTCCACCTCCTCGTGAGCGGCGTCGTTGCCGTCTCGTCGAACCAGACCCCACGACGGCCCGGTGGCGCTGCGCCGCGGTCCGCTCCGTGGCCGAACCGTGACAGAGGCTCAAAAGTATGGTTAGGCTGCCCTAAACTCAGCGACGAGGGAGTGACGCGTGAAGAACTGGGCAGGACTGGCGAAGACGATCGTGGCGACGGCCAGCACGGTCGAGGTGGGGATCACCGGCAGCAGCGCGCCCGTGGCCCGACATGCCGTCACCGAGGCAGGGGGGCTGCTCTTCTCCGTGGCCGAGGCGGCCCCGGACTGCGCGCACCTCGTCGCCCCCGGGACCCGAGGTCCGGCACTGGAGGCCACCGCCTCCGACGTCTCGAACGTCCCGCACGCCGATCGCGTCCGCGGGGTGGTCCACCTCACCGGGCACGCCGAGGTCATGGCCGAGCCCGTCTCCGCCGACCTGCTCGAGCACCTGGGCCTGCCCGAAGGGGGCCTCGTCGGCCGTCTCGTGCCGGACACGGTCACCATCGGGTGGACGATCGAGCGCAGCCGCTCGGCGCCGCCCTTCGTCGACGTCGACGCCGGTGACTACGCCCTCGCCGACATCGACGCGCTCGGTGGATGGCAGGACGGCTGGATCACGCACCTCGACGCCCACCACCGCGACGACCTGCGCGACCTCGTGGCCTCGGAGGTCCAGCCGGTCGCCGTCGTCCGCCCGGTCCACGCCGACGAGGCGGGCATCGTCCTGCGCGAGTACGTCGGGACCTATCGCCGCGACCACCGGGTGGGCTTCTCCCGGCGGGTCCGCTGCGGGTGCGAGGCGGTCGAGGAGCTCAAGAGCCTCGTCGCGGTGCGCGCGGGAGGCTGACCGGACTCCTCTTGACCTCACGTCGACGTGAGGTCGCAGACTCGGGGTCATGACCGACACCCAGCTGCAGGACTACCTCGAGCGGACGGGAGCGGTGGCGGAGCCCCCTTCGCATGCCGCCCTCTCGCGACTCCTCCTGGCGCACGTGACCACCTTCCCCTTCGACACCATCGACGTGCTGCTCGGGCAGCACCCCGGTGTCGGCCTGGCCACCGTCCGGGACAAGCTCGTCGGCCGCGGGCGAGGTGGCTACTGCTTCGAGCACGCCCGGATCTTCCACTCCGTCCTCGAGGCCCTCGGCTACGACGCCGAGCTGATCCTCGGTCGTGTCGGCGACCCCCAGGCCGCCCCGCGCACGCACTTGGCCGTCGTCGTCACCCTCGACGGTGTGCGTCTCCTCTGCGATCCCGGCATCGGGCTGCCGCCGAGGGAGCCGATCGAGCTGCGGGATGGCGTCGTCCTCGGGGGAGGCATCTGGCGCCACATGATCCGTGAGGTGGACGAAGGCAGGGCCGGCCCTGGACGGCCCGGAGGCCACGGACCTCGCTGAGCGGGTCCGTGGCCTCCGAAGGGACGCGGCCTGAGTGCTGCCTCGCCTCAGGCGTCGCCGCCCGCGTTGCCCGAGGTGCCGGCCGTGACGTCGAGGAGGCGGTACTTCGCCGCGGCCTTGCCCGGGACGTCCTCGGAGACCCAGCCGCGGTCGGCGAGCATCTGCAGCGCCCGCACGGCCATCGACGGCCCGTCCACGTGGAAGTACCGGCGGGCGGCGGCGCGGGTGTCGGAGAAGCCGAAGCCGTCCGTGCCGAGCGCGGAGAACTCCTCCGGGACCCAGGGGCGGATCTGGTCCTGGACCTGCTTCATGTAGTCCGACACCGCGACGACCGGACCGACGGCGCCCTCGAGCGCCCGGGTGATGTAGGGGGTGCGCCGCTCCTGCTCCGGGTGGAGGAAGCGCTGCTCGTCGCAGGCCATCGCCTCGCGGCGCAGCTCGCTCCAGCTCGTCACCGACCAGACATCGGCGACGACGCCCCAGTCCTCCCGGAGGAGCTCCTGGGCCTCGAGCGCCCACGGCATGCCGACGCCGCTCGCGAGCAGCTGGCACCGCGGTGGGGTGTCCCCGAGGCCGGAGGCGTCCCCGGCGGCATAGCGGTACATGCCCTGGAGGAGCGCGTCGACGTCGAGGCCTTCGGGCTCGACCGGCTGCACGATCGGCTCGTTGTAGAGCGTGAGGTAGTAGATGACATTGCGGCTCGGGTCCGCCTGCGGGGCCTCGCCGCCGTACATCCGCTCCAGGCCCTGACGCATGATGTGGGCGATCTCGAACCCGTAGGCCGGGTCCCAGGACACGACGGCGGGGTTGGTCGCCGCCAGGAGCGGCGAGTGGCCGTCGGCGTGCTGCAGCCCCTCTCCGGTGAGCGTCGTGCGTCCGGCCGTGGCGCCGAGCATGAATCCGCGCGACATCTGGTCGGCGGCCGCCCAGATCCCGTCGCCGGTCCGCTGGAATCCGAACATCGAGTAGAAGATGTAGACGGGGATCATCGGCTCGCCGTGCGTGGCATAGCTCGTCGCCGCCGCGGTGAAGGCCGCCACCGAGCCCGCCTCGTTGATGCCGGTGTGGAGGATCTGCCCCTGCTCGGACTCCTTGTAGGCGAGCATGAGGTCGGCGTCGACCGAGGTGTAGTTCTGCCCGTGGGGGTTGTAGATCTTCTTGTTGGGGAAGAAGGAGTCCATGCCGAAGGTCCGCGCCTCGTCGGGGATGATCGGCACGATCCGCTCGCCGAAGCCCTTCTCCCGCATGAGGTCCTTGAGCAGCCGGACCCAGGCCATCGTCGTGGCGATCTCCTGCTTGCCCGACCCCTTGGCCAGCTGGCCGTACTTCTCCGGCGCGGGGAGCGCGGGGGTCTGGTACTTCACCCGCCGCTCGGGCAGGCCACCACCGAGCTTCTCCCGGCGCTCCTTGAGGTACTGGATCGCCTCGTCGTCCTCGCCCGGGTGGTAGTAGGGCGGCAGGTACGGGTCCTTCTCGAGCACCTCGTCGGAGATCGGGATGCGCAGCCCGTCGCGCAGGCCCTTGAGGTCCTCGATCGTCAGCTTCTTCATCTGGTGGGTGGCATTGCGCCCGGCGAAGCTCGAGCCGAGGCCGTAGCCCTTGATGGTCTTCGCGAGGATGACCGTCGGCTGCCCGGTGTGCTCCATCGCGGCGCGGTAGGCCGCGTAGACCTTGTTGTAGTCGTGCCCGCCGCGCTTGAGCTTCCACCACACGTCCGCGTCGGACCAGTCCTCGACGAGCTTGCGGGTCCGCGGGTCGCGGTTGAAGAAGTTCTCTCGGACGTAGGAGCCGTCGTTCGCGCGGAAGGTCTGGTAGTCGCCGTCCGGCGTCTGGTTCATGAGGTTGACGAGCGCGCCGTGGTGGTCGGCGGCGAGCAGCGGGTCCCAGCCGCGGCCCCAGACGACCTTGATGACATTCCAGCCCGCGCCGCGGAAGAAGGCCTCGAGCTCCTGGATGATCTTGCCGTTGCCGCGCACCGGGCCGTCGAGCCGCTGGAGGTTGCAGTTGACGACGAAGGTGAGGTTGTCCAGCTCCTCGAAGGCAGCCGTCTGGAGGAGCCCGCGGCTCTCGGGCTCGTCCATCTCGCCGTCACCGAGGAAGGCCCACACGTGCTGCTGTGAGGTGTCCTTGATGCCGCGGTTGTGGAGGTACTTGTTGAACTGCGCCTGGTAGATCGCGTTCATCGGGCCGATGCCCATGGAGACCGTGGGGAACTCCCAGAACTCGGGCATGAGCCGCGGGTGCGGGTAGGAGGGCATCCCGAGATCGGAGGCACCCGCGAGGTGGGCCGCCTCCTGCCGGAAGCCGTCCATCTGCTCCTCGCTCAGGCGTCCCTCGAGGAAGGCCCGGGCATACATGCCGGGGGAGGCGTGGCCTTGGAAGAAGATCTGGTCCCCGCCACCGGGGTGGTCCTTGCCCCGCCAGAAGTGGTTGAAGCCCACCTCGTACATCGTCGCCGCGGAGGCGTACGAGGAGATGTGCCCGCCGACGCCGACGTCGGGGCGCTGGGCCCGGTGGACTTGGATCGCGGCATTCCAGCGGATCCAGGCGCGGTACCGCCGCTCGACCTCTTCGTCGCCGGGGTACCAAGGCTCGTTGGTCGGCGAGATCGTGTTGACGTAGTCGGTCGTCGTCAGCGACGGCACCCCGACGCTCTTCATCCTGGCCCGCTCGAGGAGCCGCAGCATCACGTAGCGGGCGCGCTCGCGCCCGGAGGCGTCGATGAGGGCGTCGATCGACTCCAGCCACTCGGCCGTCTCCTCCGAGTCGATGTCCGGCAAGTGGGTGGGGATGCCGTTGAGGATGGGGCCGTCGCTGAGGTGATCTGCCGAGCCGGGCACGTCGTCGTCCTTTCCAAGACCGCTCCTCCGGGGGTGTCGGAGGACACACCCATCTTCCCCCTGCGGTGTCGCGCGTCACAAACCGGGGTCAGTGGGTGATCCGCTCCGGGTGTGTGTAGACGGTCGCGCGGGGCTCCCGGACGAAGCCGAGCAGGGTCAGCCCGGAGCGGTCCGCGACCTCCACCGACAGGGTCGTCGCGGCCGAGACGCAGGCGAGGACGGGCACCCCCGCCACCGCGGCCTTCTGCGCGATCTCGAAGCCGGCGCGGGAGGAGACGAGGAGGGCGTGACCGCGAAGGGGGAGACCACCCTCGCGGGCCGCCCACCCGAGGACCTTGTCCACGGCGTTGTGCCGCCCGATGTCCTCGCGGACGGCGAGGACGGAGCCATCCGGCGCGAGCAGGGCGGCGGCGTGGACGCCACCCGTCGCGTCGAAGACCCGCTGGCGCTCTCGCATGGCGGCCATCCCGGCGTGGATCGCACCGAGGGGGAAGGCCGCCGTGTCGGTCGAGGGGGAGTTGGGCAGGGTCTCGAGGAGGTCGTCGACGGAGGCGGAGCCGCACACGCCGCAGGCGCTCGTCGCGACCTCGGTCCGCGCGGTGACGGGCCGGCGCAGCGTGACCCCCGCAGCGAGGGTCACCTCGACGACGTTGAAGGTCGGCGCCCCGTCGGGGCCGGTGTCGGTGCAGTGCATCATCGTCGCGATGTCGTCGCCGTCGCCGACGAGTCCCTCGGCGACGAGGTGCCCCAGAGCGAGGTCGAAGTCGTCGCCGGGCAGGCGCATCGTCGTCGTCACCGTCGTCGACGGCGGTCGAAGGGGGCTCCCCCCGGCCGGGAGGCCGCGCTCCGGCAGGGAGGCGACCCGGATCTCGAGGGGCTCCTCCACGGCGACCGTCTCGATGCGGGTGACCTCACGGTCGCCCCGTCGGTGCGCCCTCAGGCGCTGGGTCATCCGTCCCACCGGTCCTCCTCTCCAGGATCGGGCACGTCCCCAGCCTACGGATGCCGTCTGGTGTGATGGTCCGGTGGACGAGCCCGCAGCGACACCCCCTTCGCCCCAGCCCTCCGTCCTCCCGCTCACGGGGGAGGGAGGAGCCGACTGGCACCCGGTCTCGCCGCAGCTGGCCGTCGTGCGCAGGGTGACCGCGACCGCCGTGCTCCTCCCGCTCGTCCTCGCCTCGGCGGCGTCGGCGGTCCTCCTCACGCCGTGGCTGGCCCTCCCGGCGGTGGCGCTCGGGCTCGTGTGGTGCTGGCTCATGTGGCTCGTCCCGCGTCAGGTGGCCGCGATCTCCTGGGCCGAGCTGCCCGAGGAGCTGGCGATCCGCAAGGGGCGGGTCTGGCGCTCGATGGTGACGATCCCCTACGGGCGGATCCAGTACGTCGACCTGTCCTCGGGGCCCTACAAGCGCCGGAAGGGGATCGCGGACATCTCCGTCAACACCGCCTCCCCGGCGAGCAGCGGCGACCTCCCCGGCCTGCCGGTGGAGGTCGCCGAGGAGCTGCGCGTCCGGCTCTCGGCGCACGGTGAGGCGCAGCGGGCCGGGCTGTGACCACCACGAGCTCGTCCGACGACCTCGAGGGCTTCGTCCGGGTCCATCCGCTGACCCCCTTCATCCGGGGCGGGCTCGTCGTGCTCGGTGTCCTCGGCTACCTCGTCTCCCAGCAGGTCGACCGCATCGCCGGCGCGATGAGCGACCTCCCGGATGGCGGCGAAGGGGGCGCGCCCGGCGGTGACTTCCCCCTCGTCCAGATCGGGCTCGTCGCGGTGTCGGTCCTCGGCGTGGTCCTCCTCGCCGTCCTGTCGTGGTGGTTCACCCGGTACCGCCTCGGCGACGAGAGCCTCGAGATGCGCCGCGGGGCGATCTTCCGGTCGCTCCGGGAGGTGCCCTACAACCGCATCCAGGCCGTCGACCTCGTCCGTCCGCTGCTCGCCCGGCTCACGGGCCTCGCCGAGGTCCGTGTCGAGTCGGCCGGGGGCGGGGACTCGCACGTCGAGATCGCCTACCTCCGCCTGGCGGAGGCCGAGGACGTGCGCCAGCGGATCCTGGGCTTGGTCCGGCAGGTCGGCGTCCAGCAGGTCGGCGCCCAGGAGGACACCGACGGGGGCGACGAGCCCGAGCGGACGCCCGAGACCGAGCCGGAGAGGCACCTCCTCTCCGTCCCGCCCGGGCGCGTCGTCGCCTCGGTCCTCCTCAGCTGGGAGACGGTCTTCCTCGGTGTCTTCTTCGTCGCCGCCGGCATCCTCGCGGTGCTCGACCTCCTCCCGGTCATCGGCGGCATCCTGCCCTTCGTCGCCCTCAACGTCATGCGCGCGATCCTGCGGCTCACTCGGTGGTACGGCCTCACCCTGGGCCTGCGCGGCGACACGCTCACGAGCCAGCGCGGCCTCACCGACACCCGCACCTCGTCGGTGCCGCTGCACCGGGTCCAGGCCCTGGAGATCGGGCAGTCCGTCCTGTGGCGGCGCGCCGGCTGGTGGTCGCTCACGGTCAACATCGCCGGGGCCCGGATCGGGTCGGCCTCGAGCGAGGACTCCGACTCGGTGCTCGTTCCCGTGGCCACCACCCGGGAGGTCCTCGACCTGCTCGAGGTGGTCACCGCCGACCCCGACACGACGGCCGATGTCGCCTCGCTCATCGTCCGGACGCCGGAGGGCTTCGTCGGCCAGCCGCGCCGCGCCCGGTGGCTGCACCCCTTCGCCTGGCGCCGGATCGGCTACCTGCCCGGCCGCCGGGCGGTCATCACCCGCTCCGGGCTGGCCACGCGGAGGCTGCAGGTCGTCCCGTGGGGACGGATCCAGTCGCTCACCCTGGCCCGGGGTCTGGCAGCCCGGCGACTCGGTCTGGCGGACGTCCGATTCATCAGCACCGTCGGCCCGGTGAGCCCCGAGGTCAAGCACCTCGCCACCGATGACGCGCAGCTCCTCGGCCACCTCGCGGCCCGCCACGCGAGCCATGCCCGACGACGCTCCGGTGGACCCGTTGGTTGCGATCCGGCGCCGGACAGGGTGGACTGGTCCCGATGAACGCACATCCAGCACGAGAAGGGACCACGACCGTGACGGGGGAGTCGACGGAGCAGGGCGAGGATCTCGCCCGGAGCGCCGTGGCCAAGTTGGGCTTCGAGCAGGACCAGATCGTGCAGGAGTACGGCTGGGACGACGACGTGGACGAAGCCCTCCGGGTGGCCATCGAGTCCACCGTCGGCGAGGAGATCGAGGACGAGGACTACACCGGCGTCGTCGATGCCGTGATCCTCTGGTGGCGGGACGACGACGGTGACCTCACCGACGCGCTCGTCGACACCCTGGGCACCCTCGCCGAGGGCTCCTCCATCGTCCTGCTCACCCCGCGACCCGGCCTGGAGGGCGAGGTCGACCCGAGCGAGGTCGACGAGGCGGCGACGACCGCCGGGCTGCACACCTCCGGCAATGTCATGTGTTCCGAGGGCTGGGTGGCCACGCGTCTCGCGGCCCGCAAGGGTGTCGCCTGAGCCGCACTGGCACACTGCGGACATGAGCCAGCAGCACCCGCTCGCCGTCGGCGACCTCGCTCCCGGGTTCACCCTGCGCGACCAGAACGGCGCACCGGTGGACCTCGGCGAGGTCCTGCGCAACCGGGCGGCCCTGCTCGTCTTCTACCCCTTCGCTTTCTCCGGCATCTGCACCGGAGAGCTGCGGGAGATCCGCGACGACCTCGGCAGCTTCGAAGGCGACGACGTCACGACGCTGGCGATCTCCTGCGACCCGATGTTCAGCCTGCGGGCGTGGGCCGATCGCGAGGGCTACTTCTTCCCCCTCCTGTCCGACTTCTGGCCGCACGGAGCGGTGGCGGATGCCTACGGCGTCCTCGACCACGAGGCCGGGATGGCGTGCCGCGGCACCTTCCTCGTCGGTCGCGACGGTCGCATCCGCTGGCAGCTCGTCAATGCGGCCGGTGAGCGAAGGGACTTCAGCGGGTACCACGCCGCACGTGCCCGGCTTCTCGAGGAGAGTCCGGTACCGCACGACGGGTAGGGTCCCGGTCCATGAGCGACGACATCCTCGAGGTGGACCTGCTGGCCTTCGAGTCCGGGGACGGTGAGCGCGCCCGGGCGGTCGTCGACGGGCTCATGACCTCGCTGGAGACCGGCTTCGTCTACGTCCGGCACGACCTCTCCGAGGACCTCATCGACAGCGCCTACGGGATGCTCGAGGAGTTCTTCACGGCCGAGCGTGAGGTCAAGCAGCAGTTCGTCGCACCGGGTACCCACGGGCAGACCGGGTACACCGACCTCCTCGTCGAGACGGCCGCGACCTCCGACGTGGCGGACTGGAAGGAGATGCTCAACTGGGGCCCCTCGATCCCGGCGGGGCACCCCCTTCGCACCCGCTACCCGCACCGGTACCACGAGCCGGTGCTGCCCGAGGCGGCCGTGCCGGGCATCACCGAGACGCTGACGGCCTTCCACGACGCCGTGGCCGACCTCCAGCGGCGCATCCTGCGGATCATCGCCACGGGCGTCGGAGCCCACGCCGACTACTTCGAGACGATGCTCGTCGACGGGCCGACCCTCTCCCGGGCCATCCACTACCCGCCGATGACGTCCGCCCCGGATGCTCCGCACGTGTGGGCCGCCGAGCACGCGGACATCAACCTCATCACCGCCCTGCCCCGCGCGACGGCGGCCGGCCTCCAGGTCCGGCTCAAGGACTCGGGGGAGTGGATCGACGCGGTGGCCCCCGAGGGCGGTGCGATCATCAACACCGGCCTCATGCTCGAGGTCGTGACCAACGGCGTCATCGAGCCGGGCATCCACCGCGTCGTCGCCGCCCCGGGGCAGGAGGGCGACCGCTACTCCGTCGTCCAGTTCGCCCACCCGACGCCGTGGACCGTGCTCAGCCCGCTCCTGAGCACGGTGACCGACCAGACCCCCCAGCGCTTCTCGCCGATCAGCGCCGCGGACGCCCTCGACCTCGTCCTCTACGAGATCAACCTCATCGAGGACGCGCGCCGCGTCTGAGCCCGGCGCGCGGTGCTGTCACAATGACCGCGGCGCGCAGCGCGCCAGGGGCCTGTAGCTCAGGTGGTAGAGCACCGCGTTTACACCGCGGGTGTCGTCGGTTCGAGCCCGGCCGGGCCCACATGACCTCACTCCGGCTGCACGACGTGCTCGCTGTCCTCGAGCGGATGTTCCCCGCCGATACCGCCCAGTCCTGGGACCGGGTCGGTCTCGTCACCGGCGACCTCGACCAGCCGGTGCGCCGCGTCCACGCCGCCGTCGACCCCACCCTCGAGGTCATCGAGGAGGCCCGTGCCGCCGGCGCCGACCTCCTCATCACCCACCACCCGCTGCTCCTGCGCGGCGTGCACTCCGTCGCCACGACGAGCGCGAAGGGAGCGGCCGTCACCTCGCTCGTCGTCGGCGACGTCGCCCTCTACGTCGCCCACACCAATGCCGACGTCGCCGAGCCGGGGGTCAACACCGCCCTGGCGCGAGCCTGCGGACTCACCTCGACCGAGCCCCTGTCCATCGAGGAGGACAGGGCCATGGGCCGCGTCGGGGACCTCGCCGAGGAGACCGACCTCGCGAGCTTCGCGCGGCGCCTCGGCGAGGCACTGCCCACGGCCCCTGGCGGGATCCGCGTCTCGGGCCCGGCGGACGGACGCGTGCGGCGCGTGGCCCTCCTCGGCGGGGCGGGCGACGGGCTCATCGAAGCTGCCCGGGCGGTCGACGCGGACGTCTACGTCACCTCCGACCTGAGGCACCACCCG
>DXAR01000186.1 GCA_019116945.1 Candidatus Janibacter merdipullorum
TGGAGCAGCCCGGCTGCCTGCACGCCGGGATGGATGTCTACAAGTGGTGCTTCACCCTCGCGCCGGCCATCCCCTCCGACCTGACGCTCGCGGCCTTCGAGCTGGCTCGGGAGATCCGCGAGCTCGACATGGCCGCCTCGCCGTACGACGTGCGCACCTTCGGCATCGAGCCGGTCGCGGTCGAGTCACCCGAGGGCAAGGCCGTCTACGTCGAGCGGCAGCGCGGCTTCACGGCCCGGTCCAATGCCCTTCGCCGGCGCCTGCTCGAGGTCATCGACACCCTCCAGCCCGCATCTGCCTGAGCAGATGCGGGTGGGCGCCCACCGGCCCGGTCGTCGGGGGGCAGTGCCACGCTGGGGGCATGGACGAGCCTCTGGAGCCCCAGCCCCGTCGGTTCCACGACGGCGGCCCGGTCGGGGGCCATCCGGACCCGCAGGCGCCGCCGACGATCGTCCTCGAGCGCACCGAGGACATGCCGGCGCAGGCCTTCCGGCTGACCCGCCGCATCGCCTACCGGGACAGGCGACTCGGGGAGCTCGTCGTACCGGCGGACCCGGCGACCTTCGTCACCGACCTCACGTCCGTCCCCTCGGTCTTCGGCTGGCTCGTGCCCCGCACCGGCGAGCACCTGCCCGCCGCCCTCATCCACGACGGCCTCGTCGGCAGCACTGCCGGGCGGCCCACCCATGTCAGCACCGAGGGCCACGTCATCGACACCGAGGCGGCCAACCGCGTCTTCCGCGATGCCATGGCGGACACCGGCACGGGTGTCGTCCGGCGGTGGCTCATGTGGACCGCCGTCACCCTCGCGACGATGGTCACCGGCGCCGGGACGCACTGGTCGGCCGCGGAGCGGTGGCGGTGGCGGGCCACCGCCGTGGGCTCCCTCCTCCTCATCGCCGTCCTCGGCGTCATGTCCACGGCCGACCTCCTCGACGTGGACCTCCCCCTCGTCGGTGGGGTGCCGTGGATGGACGAGGGCTCGTGGTGGGCCCGGCTGGCGACCGGAGCCGCCGGCGCCGTGGTCATCCCCATCGCCCTCGGCCTCCTGTGGGGACGGTTCCGCATCGCCGGGGTCATCGCGGGCATCGCCCTCGCCCTGCTCCTCCACGTCACCGCGGCCGTCGCGCTCCTCACCGGCGTCTACCAGGCGATCGAGTGGTTGTGCGCCCGCGCTCTCCGCGCCGCCATGGCCCTGGCCGGGGTCCTCACCGTCATCGCGGCCGTCGTGCTCGTCGTCGCGTGGTGAGGGTCAGCGCAGCGTGGACATGACGAGCGGGCCGGGCTCCACGACGAATCCCATGAGCTTCATCGTCGCGCGGACGTAGGCGCTGTAGTGCTCCTGCGGGTCCAGGGGCATCGCGTCGTAGACCCCCCGGAGCTCGAAGCCCATGTGACCGCTCAGGGCGGCGAACGCCGCCAGGGCAATGGGGGTCGCCGGCGAGGTCGCGCTCTGCTCCCCCACCGTGGCCGAGGGGAAGCCCGACCTCGCCGGGTCGAGCTGACCGGCCTCGATCGCCGCGGTGCAGACCCCGACGAGGAGCTCGATCGAGCGACCTCGCGTCGCGACGAGCCGCTCCGGAAGGGGGTTGATGATCCGTGGGGAGACGAGCAGCTCGAACTCCGGGAGGTGCGCCTTGTACCAAGTGCGCATCGCCATGGCGATGAAGTACCACGCGGTGGCGTGGTCACCCGCCGGCGCCCGGTCCCGGGCCTGGGCCATCGCGATGCCCACCGCCTCGTAGGCATCGGCGGAGAGCAGCCCGAGGAGCTCGTTGTGGTCGGACACGTGGCGGTAGAGACCGGAGGGCGTCATGTCGACCGCCTTGGCGACCGCGCGCATCGTCACCCCGCCCGGCCCGTGGAGCCGCAGCTCCTCCCGCCCCGCATCGAGGATCTCCGCCATCGTCCGCTCGTGACGGCGAGCCCGACGGGCAGCACCCACCGGTTCCCCCGACTTCCCTGTGCTCACGACGTCCTCCTACCCCCATGGCGGACCCGCTGGGGCGACTGGACAGTGTAGGTGTCCGCGAGCCGTGCACGAGCACGGGCGGTGGCATCTCGGCACCGTGGGCGACCCTCCGGACGCCCGCCTGTGGCAGCGGTCACGTGACGGGCCTACCGTCGTCCCATGACGACAGCCGACGCGACCGACCCGGCCACCGCCGCCTTCGCCCCCTTCGTCGAGGAGGCGGTGACCCTGGCCGAACGGTGGGCCACCGCGGCCCACGAGGGCGAGACGAAGGGCGAGGCCCAGACCACCGGGCAGCTGGCGGCCCTGCTCGCCGGGTCCGACGGCGGCCTCGACCTCGCGGTCTTCTTCGTCGACCGGGTCGCCCGCCCCGAGGACGACCGGGTCGCCGCCAACGCCCTGAGCCGCATCACCGCCTCGGACGCCGCCTCCTTCCTCGGCCCCGTCGATCGCGGGCTGCTCGGCCTCGGCGCGAGGGCCGCCCGCCTGGCCCCCGCGGTCGTCGTGCCGGCCGCCCGCGCCCGGATGAAGCAGATGGTCGGCCACCTCGTCGTCGACTCCCGCGACCCCCACCTCGGCCGGCACCTGGCCCGGGCGCGCGCGGACGGCTTCCGGCTGAACATCAACCTCCTCGGTGAGGCCGTCCTCGGCGAGGAGGAGGCGGCCTCCCGCACGGAGCGGACCCGCGAGATCCTCGGGCGCCCGGACGTCGACTACGTCTCGATCAAGGTCTCCTCCCTCGTGAGCCAGATCAGCAGCTGGGACACCGCCGGCACGGTCGCGCGCTGCCTCGAGCGGCTGCGCCCGCTCTACCGGACAGCGCGGGCCTCCCAGCCGCACGCCTTCGTCAACCTCGACATGGAGGAGTACCGGGACCTCGAGATGACGATCGAGGTCTTCACGGCGATGCTCTCCGAGCCGGAGTTCCTCGACCTCGAGGCGGGCATCGTCCTCCAGGCGTACCTGCCCGACGCGCTGCCCGCCCTCGAGCGACTCATCGACTTCGCCGACGAGCGGCGCGCGGCCGGAGGCGCGCCGATCAAGGTGCGCCTCGTCAAGGGCGCCAATCTCGCGATGGAGCAGGTCGAGGCCGTGGTGCACGGCTGGGAGCAGGCGCCCTACCCGACGAAGGGGGAGGTCGACGCCAACTACCTCCGCTGCGTCGAGCGGGCGCTGCGCCCCGACGCCGTGGGTGCGCTGCGCCTCGGGGTAGCCTCGCACAACCTCTACGACGTGGCGGCCGCCCACCTCCTCGCCACGGACCGGGGCGCGCAGGACTCCCTCGACATCGAGATGCTGCAGGGGATGTCGCCCGCCCAGGCCCGGGCCGTCCGCGACACCGTGGGCACGGTCATCCTCTACACGCCCGTCGTGGCCCCGGCCGACTTCGATGCGGCCGTCTCCTACCTCGTCCGGCGGCTCGAGGAAAATGCCTCGCCGGAGAACTACGTCCACGCCTTCTTCTCCGACGACCCTGCCGCGATGCCCGACCAGGAGGCCCGGTTCCGGTCCAGCGTCCGGGCGATCGGCACGACGGCGGTCGGCCCGCGCCGCTCGGCCGTGCGGCCCGCGATCGAGGAGGCCTTCGCCAACACACCGGACTCCGACCCGTCGCTCCCGGCCCACCGGGAGTGGGCCGGTCGCGCCGTCACCGCCGAGCAGCCCGAGCTGACCTCACCCCACCTCGGGACCTTCGCCGCCGTGGACGACGTCGTAGCGAGAGCCGTTGCGGCACATGACGGCTGGGCCGACATCCCGTCCGCCGGCCGGGCCGCCGTCCTCCGTGACGCCGCCCGGGAGCTCGACTCCCGCCGGGAGGCGCTCATCGCCGTCATGGCCTCCGAGGCCGGCAAGACCGTCGCCGAGTCCGACCCGGAGGTCTCCGAGGCGGTGGACTTCGCTCGCTACTACGCGGATGCCGCGATCGCGCTCGAGGCCTCGACGATGGCGGACGGGGCGACCTTCACCCCCTTCGCCCTGACGCTCGTCACGCCACCGTGGAACTTCCCCGTCGCCATCCCCATCGGCGGTGTCCTCGCGGCGCTCGCCGCCGGGTCAGCGGTCATCATCAAGCCCGCACCGCAGACGCCCGGGTGCGTCGAGGAGGCGGTCGCCGCGCTCCACGCCGCGGGTGTACCGACCGACGTGCTCCAGATCGTGCGGACCGACGAGGACGAGGTCGGCCAGCACCTCGTCGCCCACCCGGACGTCGACGCCGTCGTGCTCACCGGTGCGAGCGAGACGGCGCGGCTCTTCGCCGGGTGGCGGTCCGGTCGCCCGCAGGGGCCGAGCGTCCTCGGGGAGACCTCGGGCAAGAATGCCCTCGTCGTCACCCCTTCGGCGGACATCGACCTCGCCGTCGCCGACCTCGTCTCCTCGGCCTTCGGCCACGCCGGGCAGAAGTGCTCGGCCGCCTCGCTGGGCATCCTCGTGGGGTCGGTCGCGGACTCGCCGCGCTTCCGCCGCCAGCTCGTCGACGCCGTCCGGTCGATCGTCGTCGGGTGGCCGAGCGACCTCGGCACCCGGATGGGCCCGGTCATCGAGGCCCCGAGCGACAAGCTGCACCGCGCCCTGACGACGCTCGGTGCCGGGGAGAGCTGGCTCGTCGAGCCCCGCCCGCTCGACGCGTCCGGACGGCTTTGGTCGCCGGGCCTCAAGGAAGGGGTGCGCCCCGGGTCCTTCTTCCACCGCACCGAGGTCTTCGGCCCGGTGCTCGGGCTCATGCGCGCCGACTCCCTGGAGGAGGCGCTGGAGCTGCAGAATGCGACGGACTTCGGGCTCACCGGTGGCCTGCACAGCCTCGACGAGACCGAGATCGCGACGTGGACGGCGGCCGTCGAGGTCGGTAACGCCTACGTCAACCGGCACATCACCGGGGCGATCGTCCAGCGCCAGTCCTTCGGAGGGTGGAAGGCCTCCTCGATCGGTGCCGGCGCCAAGGCCGGCGGACCGAACTACGTCGCCCAGCTCGGCACGTGGACGGCGGACGGCCTCCCGACGAAGGGGGTCTCCCCCGCCTCCGCGGTGCGCCGCACCCTCGAGGCGCAGCTCGGTGCCCTCGGCGACCGGGTGACCGAGGACGAGCGGGCGTGGCTCGCCGCCGCGGCCGCCAGCGACGCCGCCGTGTGGCGCGACGAGATCGGTGTCGAGCACGACCGCAGCGGGCTCGTCGTCGAGAGCAATGTCTTCCGCTATCGACCGCACCCCCGCGTCATCGTGCGGGCCACCGCCGGCGCCCAGGTCGTCGAGCTGCTGCGACTCGCCGCCGCCGCGACCCTCACCGGGGCCCACGTCCTGATCTCCGCGGAGCCGTCGCTCTCCCTCGGCAGGAGCCTGGGTCACCTGCAGGTCGTCGCCGAGGACGACGACGCCGTCCTCGCCCGGGTCGCGCGGACCCAGCACCCGCGCGTGCGCCTCGTGGGGGACGCTCCGTCGGCACTCGTGGACGAGCTCGTCGCCGCCGGGGCGGACGTCATCACCGGCGAGGTCCTGGCCACCGGGCGCCGCGAGCTCCTCCCCTTCGTCCTCGAGCAGGCCGTGAGCACGACCCGGCACCGCTTCGGGCACGTGACGAAGGAGTGACCGGACCCCGGCCGCCGCCGTCAGCGCACCGGCACCGCGGCCCGCATGAGCCCGTAGGTGATCCCGTCGACGAGCGCCTCCCAGGAGGCCTCGACGATGTTGGGCGCGACGCCGACGGTCGTCCACGAGCTCGCCCCATCGCTGTGCTCGATGAGGACGCGGGTCGTCGCGTCGGTGCCGTGGGCAGCGTCGAGGATGCGCACCTTGTAGTCGATGAGCTCGATCCGCTCGAGCTCGGGGTAGACGACCGTGAGCGCCTGCCGTAGCCCCTGGTCGAGCGCGTTGACCGGGCCATTGCCCTCCCCCGTCGCAACGAGGCGCTGGCCACCCGCGGTCGCCTTGACCGTGGCCTCCGAGAGGGCGTCGTCCCCGCCGCGCGCGTCGATCATGACCCGCCAGGACTCGACCTGTGCGTACTCGGTCGCCTCCTCGTCGAGCTCGCGGCGGAGCAGCAGCTCGAAGCTCGCATCGGCGGCGTCGAAGGTGTAGCCCCGCTGCTCCCGGGCCTTGACCTTCGCGAGGACCCTCGTCAGGGCCGCGTCGTCACCGGCGAGGTCGACCCCGAATTCCCGACTCTTGAGCTCCACGGTGGCTCGACCGGCCATGTCCGAGACGAGCATGCGCATGTCGTTGCCGACGTCCTTGGGCTCGATGTGCTGGTAGAGGTCGGGGTCGACCTTGATCGCACTGGCGTGCAGCCCGGCCTTGTGCGCGAAAGCCCCCGAGCCGACGTAGGGCTGTCGGGAGAAGTGCGGGAAGTTCGTCACCTCGCTCACCGCGTGCGCGATCCGGGTCGCGTCCTGGAGGCGGTGCGGCTCGACGAGGTCCATGCCGAGCTTGAGCTGGAGGTTGGCGACGACGGTGATGAGGTCGGCGTTGCCGGTCCGCTCCCCGTAGGCGTTGACCGTCCCCTGGACGTGGTCGGCACCGGCCTCGACGGCCGCCATCGAGTTGGCGACGGCGCAGCCGGTGTCGTTGTGGCAGTGGATGCCGAGTCGGGCGCCGGTGCTCGCGATGACATCGGCAACGACCGCCTTCACCTGGCCGGGGAGCATGCCACCGTTGGTGTCGCAGACCGCGACGACCTCGGCCCCGGCCTCGTGGGCGGCGGTGACGCAGGCGAGGGCGTAGTCGCGATCGAGCTGGTAACCGTCGAAGAAGTGCTCCCCGTCGACCATGACCGTGCGCCCCTGGGCGCGCAGGTGGGCGACGGTGTCGGTGATCATCGCGAGGTTTTCCTCGCGGGTCGTGCGCAGCGCGCGCTCGACGTGGCCGGGGTGCATCTTCGCCACGAGCGTGATGACCTCGGCCCGGGAGTCGAGCAGGGCCTGCACCTGGGGGTCCTCCTCGGCCCGGGCACCGACCCGGCGGGTGGCGCCGAAGGCAGCGAGCGTCGCCGTCCCCAGGTCCAGCTCCTCCCGGGCCCGGGCGAAGAACTCGGTGTCGTTCGGGTTGGCGCCGGGCCACCCCCCTTCGATGTGGGTGACGCCGAGCTCGTCGAGGTGACGGGCGATGGCCAGCTTGTCCGTGACCGAGAGGTTGATGCCCTCCTGCTGGGCGCCGTCGCGCATGGTCGTGTCGTAGACGTGGAAGCCGTGCATCGGTGCTCTTCCGGGTCGGGGGCGAGGGGAGGGACGGGGCCCTGTGGTGCGTGTGACACCCTGCTCGCCGCGCCGATCCTTCGCTGGGGTGATGCTCCGGATCCCGTGCCCTGTCGTCTCCTGCCCGACAATGCAAAAGACCCCCCGGGTTCGGGAGGTCTGCGCGACGAGCGGGTGGCTCGTCGCGCCTAGATAATGAGCTCGGCCGCGGTGGCGGCGCGGGTCGTCATCGGAGGCATCACTCGATCACCATGGCACCATCCCGGCCGAGGAGGCACCGACCGTCCGCATCGTGGGATCCGGGTCTCAGCCCAGCAGCCTCTCGAGGACCTGGGCCACGCCGTCCTCGTCGTTGGCCGGCGCGTGGTCGGTCGCGGCGGCGAGCACCTCGTCGTGCGCATTGGCCACCGCGAAGGAGCGCCCCGCCCAGGTGAGCATCGGCAGGTCGTTGGGCATGTCCCCGAAGGCCCACACCTCGTCCGCGATGATGCCCAGCTCGCCGGACCACTCCGCGAGGGCCGCGGCCTTCGTCACCCCGACGGCCGAGATCTCCGCGAGCCCGCCGGCCCCGGAGAAGGCGACGATCGCCCGGTCACCGACGACGTCGGTCGCCACCTCGATGAACTCCTCATCGGTGAGGTGCGGGTTGCGGGCGAGGAGCTTGCCGACGGCGGCGTCCTCGAGCAGCTCGATCTCGGAGGTCGTCACGAGGTCCTCCGGATGGTCGTGGATCGCGGCGAACATGCTCTCCGCCGCCAGCCCGTTGTGCCGCTCGGCGGCGAACCCCGTCCCGGGCACCTGGTCGCGCAGGTCCCGGACGATCTCGCTCACGACCTCCCGCGCGATCGTCCGCTCCCCGAAGACCCGCCGCTCGGCGACGTCGTAGCGGAAGGCGCCGTTGCCGCAGATCGCGACACCCCGGGCGCCGACGACGTGCGCGAGCTCGTCGAGCCAGCGTGGTGGCCGGGCGGTGACGAGCACCGTCTCGATACCGGCCTCGGCCACGGCGCGAAGGGCGGCGACGGACCGGGCGGACACGCTCCCGTCACTCCGCAGGAGCGTGCCGTCGAGGTCGGTCGCGATGAGGCGTGGTGTCACGGGCAGGTGCGGTGGCGGGCCTCAGGCGAGCCTGGTCATCCAGCCGCGGGTGTCCTCGGCGACGCCGTACTGGATGTCGAGGAGGGCCTGGCGGATCCTGCGGGTGTACTCCCCGCCCCCGTCGCCCGCGGTGGAGGGCACCGAGCCGCCCTCCCACCGCAGCTCGCCGACGGGCGTGATGACCGCCGCGGTACCGCACGCGAAGACCTCGGTGATCTCGCCGGAGGCCACGCCGTCGATCCACTCGTCGATCTCGATCCGGGACTCCTCGGCGGTCAGGCCGAGGTCGGGGGCGAGGGCGAGGATGGAGTCGCGGGTGACGCCCTCGAGGATCGACCCGGTGAGCGCGGGCGTGCGCAGCCGGCCGTCCTTGGTGACGAAGAAGAGGTTCATCCCCCCGAGCTCCTCGATGTAGGTCTGCGTCGAGGAGTCGAGGAAGACCACCTGGTCGCAGCCCTCGGCCTGCCCCTCGAGCTGGCCGGCGAGGGAGGAGGCGTAGTTGCCGCCGCACTTGGCCGCGCCGGTGCCGCCGGCTCCGGCGCGGGCGTAGTCCCGGCTCAGCCAGAGGTGGACCGGCGTGAGGCCGCCGGAGAAGTAGGCGCCCGCGGGGCTCGCGATGACGCTGAAGGTCACCTCGCTGGCCGGGCGGACCCCGAGGAAGGCCTCGGAGGCGAACATGAAGGGGCGCAGGTAGAGGCTCGTCTCCCCCGTGCCGTAGGCGGGGACCCATGCCTCGTCGACCTCGACGAGCGAGCGGATCGCGCCGACGAAGTCGTCCTCGGAGAGCACCGGCAGCGCGAGCCGCTCACAGCTGCGCGCCATGCGCGCGGCATTGCGGTCCGGCCGGAAGGTCCACACCGACCCGTCCTCGTGCCGGTAGGCCTTCATCCCCTCGAAGACCTCCTGCGCGTAGTGGAGGACGGCTGCCGCGGGACTCATCTGGAGCGGGCCGAAGGGGCGCACCTGTCCGTCGTGCCAGCCCTCCCCCTTCGTCCACGTCGCGGTGACCATGTGGTCGGTGAAGTGCGTCCCGAAGCCGGGGGCGGCGAGGATCTGCTCGCGCTCGGCGGCGGAGACGGCGGCCTCGTTGCGCGTGGTGGTGAAGGTCAGGTCTGCGGTCATCGGTGACACGTCTCCTCGGGGTACTGGTGTGGTCCGCAGGCTACCTCCCGAAGGAGGCCCGTCAGAGCCGCGCGGCGATGGCGTCCCCGACCTCCGCCGTTGCGCGCGGGCCGGAGCGCTCGGCGAGGTCGGCGGAGACGGCCGCCTCGACGCGCTGCGCGTCCTCGGGACGGCCGAGGTGGTCCAGCAGCATCGCCGCGGAGAGGATCGCCGCCGTCGGGTCGGCCTTGCCCTGGCCGGCGATGTCCGGGGCCGATCCGTGGACCGGCTCGAACATGCTCGGCGCCTCGCGGGTGGGGTTGATGTTGCCGCTCGCGGCGAGGCCGATGCCCCCGGCGACGGCGGCGGCGATGTCGGTGATGATGTCACCGAAGAGGTTGTCCGTGACGATGACGTCGAAGCGCGCCGGGTCGGTCGCGAGGAAGATCGTCGCCGCGTCGACGTGCTGGTAGGCGGTCTCGACGTCGGGGAACTCAGCGCCGACCTCGTCGACGGTGCGGCGCCACAGGTGCCCGGCGTGGGTGAGCACGTTGTGCTTGTGCACGAGGGTCAGGTGCTTGCGGGGGCGCGCCTGGGCGCGGGCGAAGGCGTCCCGGACGACGCGCTCGATGCCGAAGCGGGTGTTGACGCTGACCTCGGTCGCGACCTCGTGCGGGGTGCCGACGCGCAGGGCGCCGCCGTTGCCGACGTACGGCCCCTCGGTGCCCTCACGGACGACGACGAAGTCGAGGCCCTTGTCGGTGACCTCGGTGGCGAGCGGGCTGGTGACGCCGGGGAAGAGCTTCGCCGGGCGGAGGTTGACGTAGTGGTCCAGCGCGAAGCGAAGGGGGAGCAGCACGCCCCGCTCGAGGACACCGGAGGGGACGCTCGGGTCGCCGATCGCGCCGAGGAGGATGCCGTCGTGGCCGCGCAGCTCCTCGACGACCGAGTCGGGCAGGGTCTCGCCGGTGCGGTGCCACCGGGCGGCACCGAGGTCGTACTCGGTGGTCGAGATGTCCACCCCGGTCGCGGCGAGGACCTTGCGGCCCTCAGCGACGACCTCGGGACCGATCCCGTCGCCCCCGATGACGGCGATGTCGAAACTCGTCTGCTGCGCGTCCGTGGTCATGGACTCAGGCTAG
>DXAR01000187.1 GCA_019116945.1 Candidatus Janibacter merdipullorum
TGGGTGGCCGCCGGGGACCGGGGTGGGGAATCCCCTTCGCGCGGTTAGACTCCTGTCCCCGTGGCACTCTCCATCGGAATCGTCGGTCTCCCCAACGTCGGCAAGTCGACGATGTTCAACGCACTGACCAAGAACAACGTCCTCGCCGCGAACTACCCCTTCGCGACCATCGAGCCCAATGTCGGCGTCGTCCCGCTGCCGGACGCGCGCCTGACGCGGCTGGCCGAGATCTTCGGCAGCGAGAAGATCCTCCCCGCGACGGTCTCCTTCGTCGACATCGCCGGCATCGTCCGTGGCGCGAGCGAAGGGGAGGGGCTGGGCAACAAGTTCCTCGCCAACATCCGTGAGTCGGACGCGATCTGCCAGGTGGTGCGCGCCTTCGTCGACGACGACGTGACCCACGTCGACGGCAAGATCGACCCCGCTTCGGACATGGAGACGATCAACACCGAGCTCGTCCTCGCCGACCTCCAGACCCTCGAGTCCGCCGTGCCGCGGCTCGAGAAGGAGGTCAAGGGCAAGAAGACAGACAAGGCGGTGCTCGACACCGCGCTCGCCGCCCGCGACGTGCTCGAAGGGGGCGACACCCTCTTCGCGAAGGGGGCCGCCGGCGGCGTCGACATGGAGATCGCCCGCCAGCTCGGGCTGCTCACGACCAAGCCCTTCCTCTACGTCTTCAACGTCGACGAGGACCAGCTCACCGACACCGACCTGCAGGCGCAGTGGCAGGCCCTCGTGGAGCCCGCCGAGGCGATCTTCCTCAACGCCAAGCTCGAGTCCGAGGTCGCCGAGCTCGAGGACGACGAGGCCCGCGAGCTGCTCGAGTCCGTCGGGATCGATGAGCCGGGCCTGGACCAGCTGGCGCGCAAGGGATTCAACACCCTCGGCCTGCAGACCTACCTCACCGCCGGCCCCAAGGAGTCGCGCGCGTGGACGATCAACCGCGGCGACAAGGCGCCCCAGGCGGCCGGCGTCATCCACACGGACTTCGAGCGCGGCTTCATCAAGGCCGAGGTCGTCTCCTTCGACGACCTCGACACCCTCGGTTCGATGAACGAGGCGAAGGCTGCCGGCAAGGTCCGCATGGAGGGCAAGGAGTACGTCATGGCTGATGGTGACGTGGTGGAGTTCCGGTTTAACGTCTAGCGTTAATGACGGCACTCGTCATGCGCTGGGCTCGTGATCAGGTCGTGCGGGAGCAAGGACACCGAGCGCATCTGGCATGAGCAGTACGTCAAGCGCTTCGATCGCGCGGTCCAGAGGGCGACTTTGCGGAAGCTCGAAGTGGTCCATGCGGCGAAGGACGTCGAGGACCTCAGGGTCCCGCCGGGGAACCGTCTGGAGCGGCTCGTCGGTGACCGTCGCGGGCAGCACAGCATCCTCGTGAACGCGCCATGGCATCTCTGCTTCGTCTGGAGAGATGGAGGTGCAGAAGATGTTGAACTCGTCGACTACCACTGATAGCGACCTGATCGAGCCATCCACCCGGGAGAGATCGACGCGATCGCCCCCTTGCAGTCGGCGTCACCGGCGAGACCAGATCCTTGTTGCGGTCGATCCCTGGTGATGCTTGAAGGGCACATCGCCGGCAGTGACGACCCCGAGGAGGCGGAGGCCCTGGGGTGGTACTTCGCCTCCTGGCCCACCCCCTTCGCCGATGAGGGGGCGGCTCGGGCGCACCTGGGCGACGACGCCATCGTCGAGGCGTGGATCGCGGACCTCGAGCCCGCTCCGGAGGGCCTGCACCCGCGGTTCGACCCGGACGTCCTGGAAGGCACCATCGCGGCGGTCCACGTGCCGCGGTGGACCGAGTGGGAGGGCTCGAGGTGCCGACGCTCGCGGTCTTTGCCCGGCACGGGATCTTCTCGGCAGAGGACAAGGACGAGCTGGTGCGTCGACGGCCGGGCACCATGCGGGTCGACCTCGACGGGGGAGCCACGATGCGCACCTCGATGCCTTCGACGAGTGGATCGCGGCGCTCCGACACTGGCTCGGGTGAGATCAGGGTCGACCGCGGCGCTCGGTCGCACGCCGATAGTGCAGCAGCATCGCGCTCTCGCCGGACGGCGTGGTGCCCCGTGACGATTCACCCCGGACGTAGCCAGAGCGTTCGAGTGCCCGCTGGGACGCGACATTGTCCACGGCGGTCCGGGCGGTCACGGTGGTGAACCCACTGCGTCGGGCGAACTCCGAGGCGAGGGCGAGGGCGGCTGCCGTGAGACCTCGGCCCCGGTGGTCGGGATGCACCCAGAAGCCCACTTCGATCGAGGTGCTGGTGGCGTCGAAGAGCACGAGGCTGCCGGTGAAGTCGTCGGTCACCGGGTCGGCGATGGTCAGGACGGCCAGATGTCCCCGCTCCAGGCCCTCCTTGATCGGGCCGTCGATGAGGGCGAGGACGGAGTCCTCGGTGTACTCCGGCTCGGGCAGGTGCGCGTACTCGCGCACGGCGGCGTCGTCGGTGCCGGCAGCGTAGGCGGCGGCGTCCTCGCGACGCATCGCGCGGAGGACGACCTGGTCGCAGCGAAGGGGGAGAAGGGGCGGGTTCAGCATGGCCACTAAACTAACAGCGTTCGTTTAAGGTCGGGTCATGAGTTACTGGTCCCGACCGAAGCCGCCCCAGCGCGCCCGTGCCGTCGACGTGACGGAGGTGGCCGCCGTCGCGGCCCGGCTCCTCGACGACGGCGGCCTGCGCGCGCTCACTGTGAGGGCGGTGGCCCAGTGCCTCGACGTCGCGCCGGCCAGCCTCTACTCACGACTCTCGTCGCGGGACGACCTGCTTGACCTGGCGCTCGACCACGCGCTCGGGCAGGACGCTGAGCTGCAGGCCGCGCGCCGCGAGGCGAGGCTGCAGGCCTTGATGGTCGCCTACTTCCGCCACCTGGTCCGCCACCCCTGGGCATGCCAGGTCATCGCGATGCGTGCTCCGAGAGGGCCGAACCATCTGCGGCTGTCCGAGCGCATGTGCGTTCTGCTCATCGACCTCGGGTCGAGCGACCCGCTCCGCGATGCGTATGCGGTGTCGAACTTCGTCATCGGGAGTGCGACGACCGCCTCGACCGCTGCTCACGAACGCAAGACGCCGGTGGATGCCCGGCTGGCACCGGAGTATGCAGCGCTGCACGCAGCCCATGACGACGACCCCGAAGAGGTGCTCGTCGCCGGACTCGAGGCTCTCCTGCGCACGTGAGGCAGGCGCCCAGGGTCCGGCGACGAGCCCTTCGGGAAGCGGGTCAGGAGGCGGTCTGGAGCAGCTCCTCCGACTCCTCGGCAGGCGTCTCCGCCGCCTCCCGCGTGGCTGCTGACGCATCCCGGCTGGCCCTCTCCGAGGGGGTCGGGGCGCCGTGCCAGATGGCATGTCCGGTATCGATCGATCGCGCGATCTCGAGAGCCGTTCGTCCAAGAGTCTTGAGCATGAGAAGCACCACCCTTCGTCGCCGTGTGGGAGCCCCGCCCCGCACGGCCCGTTGACCACCGACTAAACAGGTCGGTATACA
Source organism: Candidatus Janibacter merdipullorum (assembly GCA_019116945.1). GTDB lineage: Bacteria > Actinomycetota > Actinomycetes > Actinomycetales > Dermatophilaceae > Janibacter > Janibacter merdipullorum. Next base: position 3,495 of record DXAR01000187.1, read on the forward strand.
CCTATACTGCCCGGTGTGGTTACACCTCCGCAAGACCCATCTCTCACTCCGGCCGCACGGGCCGTGCTCGACGCGGCCAGCCAGCTCTTCTACGACCGCGGCATCAACTCGGTCGGCGTGGACACCATCGCCTCGGAGGCCGGCGTGACCAAGAAGACCCTCTACGACCAGTTCGGTTCCAAGGCGGCGCTCGTGGCCGCCTACCTCACCGAGCGTGACCAGCGATACCGGGCCTGGGTCGAGGAGCGGATCGAGGCGGAGGTCGGGGCGAACCGTGTGCTCGCCGTCTTCGACGCGCTCAACTCCTGGATGGATGCCCACAGCCCGACGGGGTGCCCCTTCGTCCATGCCCACGGCGAGCTGCTCGGATCGCCGGAGCATCCGGCCCACGACGTCATCCGTGCCGAGAAGGCCTGGGAACGGGAGCTCTTCGCCGAGCTGGCTCGCGACGCGGGATGCCGGGAGCCGGTGGCGCTCGCCGCACAGCTGACCTCGCTCCTGGAGGGGGCCACCGTGCTGAGGTCCATCTCCGAGGTGCCCGACGCGTTCGAGGAGTCCAGGCGTGCCGCCGGTGCCCTCGTCGCCGCCCGGGCTGCCTGGACCGGATGAGGTGACCCACGTGGCAGGGTGGCGAGGATGACGGACTCTGCGCACGTGACCGTGGTGGTCGACGCGGCCAATGTCGTCGGGAGCGTCCCGGACGGGTGGTGGCGCGACCGGGCCGGGGCGACACGGCGGCTGCGCGATGCGCTCTCGGCCGACGCCCTTCGCGACGCACTGGACCTGGACGCGGCGCCGGAGATCGTGCTCGTCGTCGAAGGCCGCGCCCGTGGCGTCGAGTCGACCGAGGCGGTGCGCGTCGTGGATGCGGCCGGCAGCGGGGATGACGCCATCGTGGACCTGGTGGGCGAGCTGGCGGCGAAGGGGGTGGCCTCCGTCGTCGTCACCGCGGACCGTGGACTTCGCTCCCGCGTCGTCGAGCACGGAGCGCGCACCGCCGGACCGCGGGTCGCGCGCCCTGCCTGACGGCGAATCCTCCTCCTCGCGCTGCATGACCACGCACCTGCTGGGTAGACCCCCTTCATGCTGAACAGGCTCTTGCGCATGCGGCGGGTTCGTGGCGACGCCCGGGCGGTCCGCCGAGGACCGGAGGCCGTGGGACGGCGCGCCGGTCAACGCGCCGCGCACCGCCTCGTCCGTCGGCTCTTCCGGTAGGTCCCGAGCCACCGGACCGGGTGCTGCGTGCTCGCGTCGTCGATGGCGGGACCTGCACCGTGGGCGTGGGACGGAGCGCCCCGGCTGAGAGGCTGGACGACCACCTCGCGACCCTCGGGCTCACCCCGCAGGGCGACCGGTCGGCTGCTCCGTCTCGGCCGTGGGATTCGCGGAGTACCGCGTGGTCCGCGACGGTCGGACCATCCGACGGCTCGTCTTCGAGGAGGAGCTGACCGTCGAGGAGGGGGAGCCGGTCATCGACGAGTCGGAGTTCCTCTTCGACGACGTGGACGTCCTCACGCTCGCCGGCGATGCCTATGGCGCTCCCGGCGGCGAAGGGGGGCGCGCATAACGCTGGTGCGCCGCCGCGAGCAGCTCGGCGAGCCGCCCCGGGCCCAGGCTGTACTGCTGCCTCATCGTCACCCGAGGCTCCGGTGCCGCCAGCCACCGTGCCGGACGGAGCCCGGCGGCGGCGCGCTCGTGCTGGAGACGGTCCCGCCCGCGGGGGGCGAGTGTGTAGGTCACCATGCGCGGGCTCAGGCGGGTGATCCTCCCGTGGGTCCGGACGATCTCCACGCGGCCCATCTCGCTCCATCGGGTGGTGGCGACAGGCGTCCCGCGCTGGACCTCGGTGAGCCCCTCCCGGGTGAGGACGAGCTCCTCCTTGCGGGAGAGGCGGACGGCCACCGCGATCGGCAGGAGCAGGAGGCACCCGACGACGGCGACGACCAACGCCGCGGTCCGGGGGTTGACGGCGGCGATGACGTCCCCGGTCCTCGCCGCGTGCACGGTGATGTACACGACGAGCAGCAGCATCGGCAGGCCCACCGCGATCCCGAGCACGAGCAGGGCGATGACCTTGGTGGTGGACACCGGAATTCGCACGGCATGTCCGGCGTCGAGCCGGGCGAGGTTCTCCTGCAGCGTCAGGACGCAGCCTGCTCGATGAGCTCGCGCCACTCGCCCTCGTCCTTGCCGGTGGCCACGAGGCGGTCGGAGGAGGGCTCCTCCCGGACGAAGGCGTGGCAGTCGCGGTCCTCCTCGGCGAGGACGAGGTCGGTGCTCGTGTGCGCACCGGCGTCGTCCCACCGGTTGACCGTGACAAGGGCGGTCCGCGGGCTGCTGGCGAGGAGTGCGTCCGCGTCGGCGCCCTCGGCCCCGCGACCGCCCGAAGGGAGCCGCTCCCACAGCCGCTCGAGCGCCTCGTCGTGACCGCGCAGGGAGTAGAAGTGGATGCCGAGCGCGTCGATGAGCACCTCGAGGGTGATGCCCTCCGGCTGCGGCATGAGGATGAACCGCCACGGCTCGTCCGCCCGGGTTCCGGTGACCCGTGCGTCGATGGCGACCCGGGAGCGGTGCTGGACGGCCGTCGCGATCCCGAGGTCGCCGCGCACCTGGAGCTCGTCGGACCCCTCGTCGGTGGAGATGAGGTTGCGGGCGGCGAGGGAGCGCACCGCCTCGGCGATGAGCTCGGGGGCCGGCTTCTCCTC
>DXAR01000188.1 GCA_019116945.1 Candidatus Janibacter merdipullorum
CCGGAGGCGGTCGTGGCGAGGCCGTTGATCTGGCCGCGTTCCCCCTTCGGCACGGTCCGTCCCTGGACGTCCTTGGAGGAGATCGAGCACAGGCAGCGGCCGAGGGAGAAGGTCGTGAGGGCGAAGAGGACGACGACGCCCGCGGCGAGCCCGTGACCGAGCGCGGCGGTACCGGCCATGACGGCGACCGAGGCCGCCTGGACGAGGGCACCCGTGACGAAGACGAGCTTCCGCTGGCGCACCCGGAGGATGAGCGGGGTGAGGAAGGCCTGCGGGAGCATCGAGCCGGACTCCCGGATGGGGACGAGCGCCCCGATGAGCGCGGCCGGCACGCCGAGGGCGTGGAAGAGCCACGGGAGGATCGTCGAGGCGTTGACCGTCTGGTCGCCGGAGGACTGGAGCGCATTGGCGCCGACGAGTCGGACACCGTTGCGGGGGACGTCCCGCCGCACGGCCTCCGGCAGAGCCTCCTCGGCCGCCCGGTCCCGCCGCATGAGGGTGGAGTAGATCTGGTCGATGGCCACGGGAGGAGCATGCCCTACGGCGGTCAGGTGCGTCGTCGACGTCGCTCGTCCTGCATGGGAGGACTCTATTCACTAGCCTGCCCGGGCCTGATCTCACTAGCCTGCCCGGCCTGACCTGGACCGGACAGACGCACAAGGACGTGACGCATGATCGACGACGCCTTCCTCTTCCTCGGGGTCCTCCTGGGCCTCTCCGGACTCATCATCTGGGTGGACAAGACGAGGGGGTGGACGTTCTTCAGGTACGTGCCCGGCTTCGTCTTCATGTACTTCGGGGCCGCGCTGCTCAACACCCTCGGGTTCTTCTCCGACGACGAGACGATGCGGGAGGTCGGAGGAGGGGTCCAGGACGCCCTGCTGCCGGCGATGATCCTGCTGCTCCTCTTCAAGTGCGACATCCGGCGGATCATCAAGCTCGGGCCCAAGCTCCTGCTGACGCTCGTCGTCACCTCGCTGAGCATCGTCATCGGCTTCGTCGTCGCCTACCTCGTCCTCCAGGCGACGCTCGACGAGGAGGCGTGGAAGGCGCTCGGCGCGCTCAGCGCCTCGTGGACCGGGGGCTCGGCCAACATGGTCGCCGTCCAGGGCATCCTCGAGGCCCCGGAGGCCGTCTTCGGCTACGTCCTCATCGTCGACACGGTCCTCTACTCCTTCTGGCTGCTCCTCATGTTCGGCTCGGTGGGCTTCTCCGACAAGTTCAACCGCTGGACCAAGGCCGACACGAGCTATCTCGACGCCCACACCGGCGCCGCCGAGGAGGAGGACGACGCCCGGATCGACCTCCCTTCGCTCGCCATCGTCCTCTGCGGGAGCCTCGCGGTGTCCGCCGCGGCGACGTGGATCGGGACCCTGCTGCCCGAGCTGGGCGAGGTCGTCACGGGCACGACGTGGACCATCCTCATCGTGAGCATCCTCGGTCTCGTCATCGCGGCGACCCCGCTCGGGGAGACCGCCGGGTCGAGCGAGGTGGCTATGGTCATGCTCTACCTCATCATCGGGATCATCGCGTCGGGGTCGGACTTCTCCTCGCTCACCGAGGCGCCCCTCTACCTCCTCGCCGGCGTCATCGTCCTCGTCGTGCACGTCGGGATCATGGTGGTCTACGCCAAGCTCACCCGCACGGAGCTCTTCTCCCTCGCCGTCGCGAGCACGGCCAACATCGGCGGCGTCGCCTCCGCGCCGGTCGTCGCGAGCGCCTTCAACCGCCAGCTCGTGCCGGTCGGTGTGCTCTTCGCCCTCCTCGGGGCCTTCGCGGGGACCTTCATCGGCCTCATGACGGCCCAGCTCCTCCACGCGCTGTGACTCGTCCTGCACGATCGCGGCGTTCGTCGCACACTCGAAGAGGGACACCACAAGGGAAGGACACGACCATGGACACCAAGCGCATCATCGGAGCTGTGCTGGGGACGACCCTCCTCGGGGCCGCGGCCGTCCCGGCCGCCGCCGCACCGCCAGCGGACGAGCTCGAAGCGGGGGACACCGCCTTCGTCGACGTCGCCGCGGCCACCGTGTGGGTCGAGCCGGGGACGAACCGGGGCATCGACAAGCCCTCGATGACCGACCCCGTCGACCTCGACGCGTGGAACGACTCCATGCAGGACACCGAGACCCGCCGGTGGCTCACCGGCAAGCTCGAGACCCAGGCCGTGCTCGGGTCCGAGGTCGAGGTCGACGAGGTCTCCGGCGACTGGGCGAAGATCGTCGTCCTCGACCAGGCGACCCCGCGGGACGAGCGCGGCTATCCGGGATGGGTGCCGGTCGACCAGCTCTCCGAGAGCGAGGTCTTCGACGGCCTGACCGAGACCAAGGACCGTGCCGTCGTCACCGACCGCAAGGTCCACCTCGGCCGGCGGCCCGGGGACGACTCGGGCATGGAGGTCAGCTTCAACACCGAGCTGCCCGTCGTCGCCGAGTCCGGCGACCACCGGCGGGTCGCCCTGCCGGATGGGTCGCGGGCATGGCTGGACGAGGACTCGATCGACGTCTACGGGCCGGGGGAGCAGCCGCCGGCGCCGTCGGGGGCGGATCTCGTCGAGACGGGTGAGCGCTTCCTCGGGCTGCGCTACCTCTGGGCAGGGGTCTCCGCGTGGGGCTTCGACTGCTCGGGCTTCACGTACACGATCCACCGGGCGCACGGCATCGACATCCCTCGCGATGCCGGTGACCAGGCCGAGGTCGGCGAGGACGTCGCCGTCGAGGACCTGGCGAAGGGGGACCTGCTCTTCTTCGCCGAGCCCGGCGGGACGGGCAGCGTCCACCACGTCGGCATGTACATCGGCGACGGCACGATGATCCACGCTCCCAATGCCGAGGAGTCGGTCTCGATCGTCGACTGGCAGGTGTGGGATGAGGACAACGAGTTCTCCGGCGCCAAGCGCATGTCCTGACCTTCCCTACGTGCTCAGCAGGGCCTCGGTGAGGGCTGCGATCGCCTCGTCGGCGGCGGCCTCGCCGAGGCCCTGGGTGCACACCGCGATATAGCGCACGTCGTCGCTCCCGGGGTCGCCGACGAAGGCGACGTCGTGCCGGACCCCCTCGATCTCGCCGGACTTCGACCCCCAGCGGGTGCCCGTCGGCAGCGCCGCGCCGATGGGGGCGATCGTCTGCCGTTCGAGGGCGTCGACGTGCAGGTCCACGAGGTCCCGCGGCAGAGGTGACCGGCGGCCCGGGACGCGACCGGTCGTGACCGCGCGGATGAGTGCCGTCAGTCCGGTCGCGGTGACCTCGTTGGTGCGACCGGCCCGGACGGCGATTGGATCACCGATGAGCCGCTCGACGCGCACCCCGAAGCCTCCGGCCACCTGCGCCACGGCCGGCAACCCGATGAGCTCCACGACCGAGTTCGTCGCCTCGTTGGAGGAGCGGGTGATCATCGCGTCGAGCATCGCGGCGAGGGTCATGGGCGTGCTCGGGGGCGGGAGCCAGGGGTCGAGGTGGTCTCCGGTGAGGTCGAAGGGGGTCCCCTCCGCGCTCGTGAAGGTCCGGCTGACCGGGAGCTCCGTCGCGAGGGAGAGGCGGCCCTCGGCGACCTCGCGGGTGGCCGCGAGGAGGACGGCGAGCTTCATCGTCGAGGCGGCGTAGTGGGGGCGCTCGGCGTCGCGGGCGAAGAGGGCCACCCCGGATGCGTCCGTGAGGGAGACGCTGATGCGCGGGTCCTGGGGTGCCGGTGGGCGCGTGCTCATGCTCTCCAGTGTCCTCGACCAGCGGGTGGTCTGCGTACCGTCAGGTAGCGGTCAGGGCCGCGTCCGCCTGTCGCTCGACGGTGACCGCTGGCCGAGTCACCGGGTCGAGGAGCGTTGTGGGGCGGGCCTGTTCGGGAGAAGCCTGCGTGGACCACACCGACAAAGGAGTCGACCATGGACCACACGTCAGCAGACGGCACGCGCGACCGTGAGGAGCCCCGGAGCGGGGTGCCGCGCCGCGCCTTCCTCGGTGGGGTGGGTGTCGCCGCGCTCGGTGTCGCCACCGCCGGAGGTGCCGGCGCCTTCGCCCGGCCGTCCTCCCCTTCGTCCAGCCCGACCGGGGCCGCCATCCCGGCCGCGGACATGGACTCGCTGGACCTGCTCAAGCGGATGCTCTCCTTCGACACGCAGAACGACGGCAGCGGGGGCAACACCCGCCCGCACGCAGAGATGCTCAAGGCGCTATGGGAGCGGGCCGGCGTGCCGGTCGAGATCATCGACACCCCGCAGCCGGACAATGTCCACCTCATCGCGCGGATCCCGGGGAAGGGGAGCGAGGAGCCGCTCCTGCTCCTCGGGCACTCGGACGTCGTCCCGGTCGAGGAGGAGAACTGGGACGTCGACCCCTTCGCCGGGGAGATCGTCGACGGGGAGATCTACGGTCGTGGCGCCCTCGACATGAAGGGGGCCAACTCGGCGATGATCAGTGCCCTCCTCCGTCACCTCGACGAGGGAGCGGAGTTCGACCGCGACATCATCGTGCTCACCGATTGCGACGAGGAGGCAGGCGACTACGGCTCGACGTGGCTCGCGGAGAACCACTGGGACAAGATCGACGCCGGCTCGGTGCTCACGGAGGGCGGGTGGTTCCTCGCCCAGGGCGACAAGACCACGCCGATGCTCATCACCGCCACGCGGCAGGACAACGTCTACTTCAACCTCGACATCACCGCCTCGGGCACGGCCACCCACTCCTCCAAGCCGATGCCGGACGACTCGGCGGTCGTGACCCTGTCCCGGGCGCTGACCGAGCTCGGCGAGTGGGAGGCTCCGGTCCACCTGACGGACGTCACCCGCGAGTACTTCGAGGCCCTCGGCAAGGCGACGCAGGACCGGCGGCTCGCCGGGGCGATCCGGCTGCTGCTCCGCGCCCGCGGCGAGCGGTCCCGGGAGCGAGCGGCCCGCCTCGTCGTGAAGTACTCGGACTACCCCCACCTCCACCGGGCGCTGCTGCGGACGACCCACGCCTTCGTCATCGAGGAGGCCGGGTACAAGGAGAATGTCATCCCCTCGTCCGCCGAGGCGCGCGTCAACTGCCGCGGCATCCCCGGCGGGGAGAAGCCGCGAGACTTCCTCGCGTCGGTGCGCCACCTGCTGCGCAGGCGTGATGTCGAGGTGACCCTCGCGACGCAGCCCGGCCAGAGCGAGGAGGAGGCCCTCAAGGAGCTCGACGAGACCTGGGCGACCCCGCCGGCCGACCTCGACACCGACCTGTGGAAGGCCCTGTCGTCGGCGTCCGAGAAGACCTACGAGGACACCCCCTTCGCCCCGGCGCTCTTCGAGGCCGGCACGAGTCTCGGCCCGTGGCGGGAGAAGGGCGTCCCCGGCTACGGCGTCTACCCGTACGTGCTGAGCAACGAGCAGCTCATCGGGATGCACGGCAACAACGAACGGATCTTCGTCGAGGCGCTCGAGACGGGGACGGAGTACATGTACGAGGTCTTCGCTGGCTTCCGCACCACGTGAGACGACCGGACAAATGCAACCCGCACGTGCAGGCGTGCGGGTTGTATTCGTCCGGGTCAGGCCCAGGGAGCGGCGGACAGCCCGTGGTCGCGCGCATAGGTGGCGCGACCGGGGGCTGTCCATCCGTCGAGGGCCGCGTCGGGCACACGGTGCACCTCGATGCCCAGCGGCCGGCAGACCGCCTCGGCGTCGCCGGCGTCGGGGCCGAACATCGGGACGGAGAGGTCCCCGCCGGGGCAGGTCGAGAGCGCCGCGAGGAGGTCGATCTCCGCGAAGAACTCGAAGTAGTCCCCCTGCCGTGCAGGGCAGGTCTTCATGAAGTACTCGTCGCGCTCGTTCAGGCCCGTGCACTGGAAGACGTTGAGCACGTCGTGGACGTCGAACTCCGTGAGGTGCCACCGCCGCACGGCCCGGGTGAGGTTGGAGTGGCAGTGGTAGTCGAAGGGGACGCCGTTGAGCATCTCGTTGACGTAGGGGTCGCAGCGGGTGCCCAAGAGGTCGTGGACGCGCCCCCCTTCGTCGTCTTGCCCATAGCCCGCGAGCGAGTCGCCGGTGATCGTCACGAGCGGCCGGAGGAAGGGGAGGGTCGACCACAGCCGGTCGAAGACGGAGACGTGCGCGGCCTGGAGCTGGCGCGTGCGTGAGGCCCAGAGGCGCTCGCGCGGGTCGTGGAGGTTCCACAGGTTGAGGTCGGCGACCTGCGGCCCCTCAAGGGTGACGATCCGGCAGACGTGACCTGCGGGCACCTCCCACGCCCGACCGCTGCGGATGGGGACGGTGAAGGAGTCGACGAGCTCACGCGCTTCGGTCATCGTCCCGATGCGGCCGTAGAGCTCGCGGTCGACGTCGAGCGGGCCGCCCGGCTCGGCTGAGTACGCGGCGTCGGTGAGGCCCACGGGGTCAGTACCGCGGGCCGCGCCCGGAGCGTCGCTGCTGGCGCAGGACGAGGCGGGCGATGCGGCGGACGATCATGAGGATGGGACCGACGGGAGCGGCCATGGTGAGTCCTTCCGGTCGTGGGTGCTCGGTCCTCGACGGTACTCCGTGGAGACGCGGGGGAGTCACGGCGTGAGCCGACGCTTCTCCTTCCCCGTGCTCGCGTCCCACTCGATGATCCCGTCGCTCTCGCTCGCCGAGTAGACGAGTGAGCCGTCCTCGGACCAGAGGACCGCGCGCGGCTTGGTCGAGTGACCGGAGAGGCGCCGACTCCTCCCATCCGCCGACGACCACAGGACCACGGCCCTGGAGGCCGAGTCGGTGAGGGCCAGGGTCTCGCTGTCGGGGCTGAAGGCCATCGCGAGCGGCTCGAGCTGGTCCGGGTGGGTCTCCTCGAGCGCGAACTCGTCAACGGCGAAGAGCAACACCTTGCCCGGCTTCGGGGACGTCCTGCTCGTCGTGGCGAGCCATGTCCCGTCGGGGCTGAAGGCCAGGGCATATCCCTGGGCCGGGCTCTCCGAGAGGGCGCTGGTCACCGCCCCCTTGGCGACGTCGACGATCTGGACCGGGCCGATGAGTCCCGCGACGGCCAGCTGGGTCCCGTCCGTGCTGAAGGCCAGGGCCTTGCGCTGCGAACCGCCCACGACGAGCGTGTCGGCCGTGCGGCTGGAGACATCCCACATGAGGACGTCATTGGCTGAGCTCGCGCTGGCGAGCAGCGAGCCGTCGGGGCTGAAGGCCAGGTCGACGATGGGGCTGGGGTCGTCCTCGGGCGGGGTGAGGGAGGTGATCGAGGGCGTGGCCGTGATCGTCGAGACGTCGACGATCTCGATGGAGCCCTTCGAGGTCGCCACGGCCAGACGCTTGCCGTCGGGAGTGACTGCGAGGGCACCGGCGCCGGGCACGGACCACGTCTGCTCGATCGTGCCCGAGTCGAGGGACCACAGCCCCACCTTGCCCTCGGTCATCGTCGCTGCCAGCACCCCACTGTCCGGGAGGAGCGCGAGGCCCTCACCCGTGAGCTGTCCGGGGGTCTCCGGTTCTGCATCGGTCACGGGGTCGCTCCCCTCCGTCGCGCTGTCGACATCGGTGGTTGGTGAGCTGGTCGGGCCCTCGGACCCTCGCTCGGTACAGGCAGCGGTCGCGGCGCTGCCTGCGGCGAGCAGTCCGCCGAGCAGGGTCCTTCGACGGACGAGCGTCATGCCGAGCCCTCTCCGCGGGATGTCATCGTCGGCCGGACGATCTCGAACCACGCCTCGCCGCCATCGTCCTGCTCGAGGCGATCGAGCGACCGCCCGTCGCGCTCGACGTACTCGCCCGTGGTCGAGCGTCTGCCGATGGCCCGGAGCACGTCGTACTCGTCGCTCACCCTCAGGACGGTCCACGGACGCTCGGCCGTCCCGTCCCCGGTGCTGAGGACCGTCATGACCGCTGCCTCGGCGAGGGACTGCTCGCGCTGCTGTCGCGCGGTGTCGCCCACCATCTCGTAGGCGGTCGCAAGCGCCGTGTGCGTCCCCGCGCTGAAGAAGGCTCCCGGCATCCGCCCCAGCAGGTCGTCGAGCAGGTCCTGGGCCCGTCCCTCCTCGAGGAAGGGAGCCGCGACCCTCGTCGGGGCCAGGTCGGGATCGAAGCTCGGGTGCGCGACGATCGCAGCGCGGAGATCATGCAGGTCGGCGTCGTCCCGGGTCTCGAAGTACCGCTCGACGTACTCGCCGAAGGTCCGGGGAACGACAGGTCCTGGGGTGCTGCTCACTTGGAGTCCTCCAGCAGTCGATCGAGCTCCTCCGGGGTCATGCCCTCGACCCACTCGGAGCCGGTGTTGCGGGCATCACGCTCCACCGGTTGGTCGAAGTACGCGTCGAAGTCCTCCTCGGAGCCGATGTAGCCCGGTCCCGAGTTCTCCTTCCACTCCTTCACCTGCTCGGGACTGGTCCCATCGGGGTAGTCCGGGTGATTGCCCCAGAACTTGTCCCACAGTGACCGGTCCTCGTACTGACGGACGGCCTCGCCCTGCAGGGCGTGCCGCATCTCGTGGGCCACCGTGTGCATGAAGATCGGCTGGTCCAGCTTGTCCGGGTTGAGCGTCACGACCCCGTCGTTCCAGCCGCCGTACGAGCTGGACGACATGCTGTCGTCCCAGATGATGGTGGGCTCCGGGATCCCGAGCGCCTCGGCGTCCTCACGGATCTTCTGCTCGAGGATCGCCTGACGCTCCTCGGGCGTGTACTCGGCCCAGGCCTCCTTGACGTCCTCGGGGACCTTCCCGTAGTCCTCGGGGTCGCGCTCCTGGCCCCAGGTGCTCGGGTCGCCGTCAGCCTGGCCGCCGTAGTCCCCGTCGAAGGTCGTGCCCGGCCCGGTGATCCCGCCCGTCCCGGCGCTGGCGCGCACCTGCTCCTGTGCCTCTCGTCGCAGACCCTGGCCCATGTCGGCGAGGGATCGGCGGGCATTCTCCATGGAGTGCTCGGCGTGGGGCCACTCCTGGGTGAAGCGTTCGAGATCGGGACCAGACCAGGCCTCTTGAAGCACGCCCACCTGACTGCGGCCCCTGGCGCGCTGCTCCTCGACCTCGTCGGCCAGTACCTCGACGTTCCCGGCGATCTCGACCAGCCGTTGTGCGTCGGCGCCCTCTGAGACCGGTGCTGACATGGTGTCCCCTCCCGATGGATGTTCTGAGGAGGACGCTAGCGGGTCGTCCGTCCCAGCGGGATGGGGAAGACTCCCCGCTGGCACAGGCCGGCGGGGAGCGAGAAGTCGACCGCTACTCCGGTGACTTCTCGGTGGTGGTGGGGCCCGTCATCAGCGCCTGCTCGACCCACGCCATGGCGAAGGGGAGCGATGCGACGAAGACCATGCCACCGGCCGCGAGAGCGGCACCCGTCAAACCCATGGCTCCACCGTCGCACGGATCCCGCCGGGCCACCCCCTGACCCGCCGTTCGTGAGACGCCGTCACCCATTCTTGACCTCACCGTTGCCCTTCCGTGGCCCG
>DXAR01000189.1 GCA_019116945.1 Candidatus Janibacter merdipullorum
GCTTAGGGCGTCCGCGAGGGGGCCCGGCTCGGCGACCCAGCCGAAGCCGGGGGTCATCGTCAGCAGGTGGTGCACGGTGATCGGTCGCTCGGACGGGACCGTGTCGTCGAGCGCGGCGCCGGGGGAGGTGAGCACCCGCGGCTCGGCGAGCTCGGGAACCCAGCGGCCGATGGGGTCGTCGAGGGCGAGGGTGCCCTGCTCGACGAGGCGGAGGGCGAGGACCCCACCGATCGGCTTGGTGGTGGAGCTCAGCGCGAACTGGGTCTCGGCGGTCATCGTGTCGCCGTCGAGGGCACGCCGCCCCCCGTGGCGGATCGTGGACCCGGTGCCGTCGCTGGTGCCCGCCACCCACCCCGCGAGGTGGCCGTCGTCGACGAGGCGGTCGAAGGTCGGGGCGAGGTCGTCGAGGGAGGTCACGTCACCACCGTGGCAGAGATCGGCCCGGGTCTCAGACCGAGAGCGAGTGGACCCGGCGCGGACGGGTCGTGTGCGTGCGGCCGGTGGGTGCGGTCCACGTGCACTCGCCGTCGGGAGTCATCGTCAGGCGCCACCCGGCGTGGTGCTTGAACCCGTGGTGCGTGGTGCACAGGCACACGAGGTTGGTCACCTCGGTGCGCCCCTGCGGGTAGGGGGTCACGTGGTCGAGCTGGGTCCGGTCGACGAGGGCGCCGCACCCGGGGAAGCGGCAAGTGCCGTCACGGCGCCGGACGCGACGGGCCACGGTCCGGCCGGGGCGGTAGGCGTCGGTGCTGTCCGTGGAGATGGTGCCCGTGCTCGGGTCGCTGCCGACGACGCGGATCCGGGTGTCGGGGTCGGCGAGCAGGGCCGTGAGGTCGGCGGGGAGGAGGGCGCCCACCCGGGCAGCGTCGGCGTGACCGGGGACGAACCAGGCTGCGACGTGGGCGGCGGGGCCGCTGGGAGTTCCGCGAGGCGGGCGGAGCGGCGCGGGCGGTGCGTGGCTCAGGTGGGGGTTGCCGCTGACCTCGAGGTCGCGGGTCAGGTGCAGGCAGAGCTCGGCCTCGAAGAGCGAGGCGCGGTGCAGGTCGACGCCGCTCACCCAGCTGAGGATGAGGTCGTCGGTGCACCCCTCGCGGCGAAGGGTCTCGGCGGGGGAGAGGTGCTCGCCGTAGCGGTAGAGCCCTGGACTGCTGCGTGGTGACGACTCGCCCGGTGCCGGTCCGGGTGGACCCGGCGTGCCGCTCCCGCCGGCCGTCCTCGTCGGGGCAGCGGGACTCCCTTCGCCCATCATCGCGGCGACGGGCACGACGAGCTCGACGCTTGTCTCAACGGTGGCGCGAGACAGGACGAGGTCGGCGAAGGCATCGGCCCGGGCCTGGTCCATCGTCACCGGGTCGCCGGCGTCGCGCCGGGCCTGGTGGTACTCCCGGGCCAGCTCGTCCACCGCGGCCCACATCTGGCGCGAGGTCTCCGTGGGCAGGATCAGGCGCCAGGAGGTCATCCCCGGCACGTCGCGGTGCGGGCCGCAACTCACGGCCCGCTTGCGCCGGGCGCGGGCGGCGACCTCCTCGACGGAGGCCCGGTCGGTCGCCACGGCTGCGCGACGGGCCCGGCGAGTGACCTCGCCGACCGGGAGGTCGGTGACGTCCTCGGCGAAGAGGCGGGCCTCGAACTCCTCGAGGTGCTCGTCCTCCAGTGGTTCGCTGGCCCGGACGATCGCGTCGGTGCGGTAGGGCTCGAGGTCGCCGGAGCGCGCGCCCTGCCATGTCCCGGACATCTCGTGGTCGATGCGCCGGGCACGGCGGATCCGCGAGGACATGGCGCGGGGCGAGATGTGCAGGAGCGGCGCCAGCGCCGCGGCGGCGAACTGCTCCTCGCCCGGGATGGGGAACCAGCGCTCGGTGAAGGAGACCCCTCTGGCCTCGGCGTCGTCGCGCCTCGCCTCGAAGTCGCGCCGGCGATCCTCCCGGTAGCGGTCGAGGTCGCGGTCGACGGAGTCGGCGAAGGACGTGATGGCGGCGGTCTGGACCGCGGCGAGGGCGTTGGTCAGCCGCTGGGTCGCGGCGATGACGACCTCGGACTCGGCCGCGGTCATCGCGACGAGGTCGTCGCGGCTCAGCTCGGCCAATGGCGCTGCGAGAGAGAAGGGGTCGCGCTCGAGGACGGCGGCGACGTCGGTCCCGACGGCGTCGACCGCCGAGGGGGTGGAGACGTCGTTGTGGTCCATGAATAAAGACTAGGAGAGAGCACCGACAACGCTCCGGGCTCGCCCTGGCGGTGCGGATCAGCCGTCGCTGCGGGCCGCGATCTCTCCGTCCGACCTGAGCACGCAGAAGAGATTGCGCTCCGGGTCGGCGAGAGTCACCCACCCGGTGCCGGGCCCGTACTTCCCTCGCAGGTCGGCGTGCAGCGTGGCTCCGTGCGCGAGCAGCCGGTCGACCTCCTCGTCCTGGGTGCGGTCGGTGGGCCGCAGGTCGAAGTGGACGAGGTTCTTCCCCGGCGTCGGCTGCGGGACCTCGATGAAGAGCACCCGGTGGTTCGTGTGCGGGTCGAGGATCATGCACTCCTCGTGGCCGGGCTCGTTGGGGTCGCCGGGCACGTCGGTGTAATCGAGGACCCCCTTCCACCACTCCGACAGGGCATAGGCGTCACGGCAGTCGACCGAGGTGTGCGAGATGCGGGAGGTCATGCCGACACCCTTGGGCAGCCACCCTCTCCCCGCAACCGGTTTCCCGGGCTCAGGCCAGCGCGAGGCGGTACCCCCGCTTGACCACGGTCTCGACGACCCGACGATCACCGATCGCCTCACGGAGCCGGCCGACGGCCACCTCGACGGCGTGCCCGCTGCGGGAGTCTCCCGGAAGCACCTCGAGCACCTCGCTGCGGCTGACGACGTCCCCCTTCGCGTCCATGAGCAGGTGCAGCAGGGCGAGGCCGCTGGGGGAGACGGCGAGTACCTCGTCGTCGAGCACGGCGGCCGTGCTGCGCAGCTGGAGCGGCCCGGCGACCGTCTCGACCACCCTGGCCGTGTCGCTCTCGTAGTGGGAGACGATCGCCCGGACGAGGGAGCCGAGGCGGCTGCGTTCCGGCAGCAACGGCACGATCCCCGCACCACGAAGGGGGCGAGCCGTCACCGGTCCGACCGCGGCCACGACGAGTCCACCCGAGGCGGCGCGACCGATGATCGACGGGAGGACCCCGGCCGTCTCCGCGGCGGCCACCCAGGCACTCGCGGCGGGCGCGGAGGTGAAGACGACGACGTCGATGTCGCCCGCCGCGGCCTGGTCGATGCCGTACGCGACCGCATCCGGCTCCGGAGGCGGTCCCCAGCGGTAGACGACGAGCGAGGTGACGTCCGCCCCGGCGGCTGCCAGGTCGACGTCGAGCTCGTCAGCGCCGGCCCCGTGGTGCTGGATCGCGATGCGTCGTCCCGCGACGCCCTCGGTGAGCAGGACGTCCCGGATCTCCGCAGAGGTCTCGGACTCCGCGACCCAGTCGGCCTCGAGGCCCGCGGCCTGGATCGCGCCTCTGGCCTTCGGGCCGCGCGCGATGATCCGGGTCCGATCGAGGACCTCGTGGAGCTCCTCGCCACGTCCGGCTGCATCGGCCGCCTCCATCCAGCCGCGGAAGCCGATCGCCGTCGTCACGACGAGGACGTCCGGGGGAGCGGCGAGCAGGTCCTGGGTCTCGCGCACGAGATCGGCGTCGGCGGTGTGCGGGACGATGGTGAGGGCGGGTGTGTGGACGACCCTCGCCCCGCGCCGCTCGAGCGCGGCGCGCAGGTCACCGGCTCGTCGATCGGCGGTGACGAGGACGACGCACCCGGCGAGCAGCTGGGGGAGGCTCACCCGACGACGACCTCGCCGTCGGTCACGGTGACGGACCAGGTCCGCAGGGTGCGCGGTTCCTGCCCGGCCGTCTCGAGGCACTCGCCGGTGCGGAGGTCGAAGACCTGCTTGAACATCGGTGAGGTGATCGTCGGGACGTCCCCGCGGGTCCCCACGAGCCCACGGGCGATGACCTGGGCACCGCTGTAGGGGTCGAGGTTGGCGATGGCGTGGACCGTGCCCTCGTGGGTGCGCACGAGCGCCACCTGGGTACCGTCGATGAGGGCGACCGAGCCGCGCTCGGGGACGAGGTCGTCCAGGGCGCACACGCGGACGGCGGTCGTGGTGGAGATGGTCATGAGCGGACCTCCAGGGTCGTGCCGGCGATGATCACGGAGCCCGAGGCGCGCTCCTCGGCGGTGGCGGGGCGGGCCTGGCCGCGCTCGCCGACATAGGCGAGGGAGTCGTCGACCGCGTCCGGCGCGTTGACGAACGAGCCGAAGCGGGCGAGCTTCTCCGGGTCGGCGAGCGTCTCGGCCCACTCGTCCCGGTAGTTGCCCACGTGGCTCGCCATGGCCGCGTCGAGGTCCGCGGCGATGCCGAGGCTGTCGTCGAGGACGACGGCGCGGATGGCGTCGAGACCCCCTTCGTGCTCCTCGATCCACGGTGCGGTGCGCTGCAGACGGTCGGCCGTGCGGACGTAGTACATGAGGAAGCGGTCGATGGTCCGCACGAGGGTGTCCGTGTCGAGGTCCTCGGCGAGCAGCTGGGCATGACGCGGCGTGAAGCCGCCGTTGCCGCCGACGTAGACGTTCCACCCGTGGTCGGTGGCGATGACGCCGACGTCCTTGCCCCTGGCCTCGGCGCACTCGCGGGCGCACCCGGAGACCCCGAGCTTGATCTTGTGCGGTGACCGGAGACCGCGGTAGCGCAGCTCGAGGTCGATGGCCAGACCGACGGAGTCCTGGACGCCGAAGCGGCACCACGTCGACCCCACGCAGGACTTCACCGTCCGTAGCGACTTGCCGTAGGCGTGGCCGGACTCGAAGCCGGCGTCGACGAGCCGCTTCCAGATCCCGGGGAGCTGGTCGATGCGGGCGCCGAAGAGATCGACCCGCTGACCGCCGGTGATCTTCGTGTAGAGGCCGTACTCGCGAGCGACCTCGCCGATGGCGATGAGTCCCTCCGGGGTGACCTCGCCGCCGGGGATGCGGGGGACGACGGAGTAGGAGCCGTCCTTCTGGAGGTTGGCCATGGCGAAGTCGTTGGTGTCCTGGAGGGTGGCCCGCTCACCCTCGAGGATGTGCCCGGTGCCGAGCGAGGCGAGGATCGAGCCGATGACCGGCTTGCAGATGTCGCAGCCGCGGCCGGTGCCGTGGCGCTCGATGATCTCGCTGAAGGTCCGCAGGCCCTGCACCCGCACGACGTCGAAGAGCTCGGCGCGGGAGAGCTCGAAGTGCTCGCAGAGCGCGTTGCTCACCTCGACGCCGGACTTCTCCAGCTCGGTGGAGACGAGCTTCTTCACCAGGGGCAGGCAGGAGCCGCAGCTCGTGCCCGCCTTGGTGCACTCCTTGACGCCCGCGAGGTCGGTGCAGCCCCCTTCGCCGACGGAGCAGCGGATCTCACCCGCCGTGACGTTGTTGCACGAGCAGACCGCGGCCTCGTCGGGCAGGTCGCCCGTCGGCGCCGGCGAGCTCCCTTCGGGGAGGAGGTGGGCGGCGGGGTCACCGGCGAGCTCCCGACCCACCATGGGACGAAGGGAGGCATACGCCGATGCGTCGCCGACGAGGATGCCGCCGCGGAGGGTGCGCGCGTCGTCGCTCATGACGAGCTTCTTGTAGACCCCGGCGACGGGGTCGGAGATGACGACCTCGAGCCCGCCGGGCTCCTCGGCGAAGGCATCGCCGAAGCTCGCGACGTCGACCCCGAGCAGCTTGAGCTTCGTCGACAGGTCGGCGCCGGGGAAGGTGCCCTCGCCGCCGAGGAGCCGGTCGGCGACGATCTCCGCCATCGTGTAGCCGGGGGCGACGAGACCGAGGCAGCGGCCGCCGATGTTGGCCACCTCGCCGATCGCCCAGACGGCCGGATCCGTTGTGGCACAGGTGTCGTCGACGACGACACCGCCGCGCTCACCGATCTCGAGCCCGGCGTCGCGGGCCAGCTCGTCCCGCGGGCGGACACCGACGGCGAAGATCACGACGTCGACGTCGAGCGGGCTGCCCTCGCTGAAGCGCATGCTCGAGACGGCTCCCCGCTCACCGACGATCTTCGAGGTCGCGGTGGAGGTCCGGACGGTGACGCCCAGACCCTCGATGAGTCGCTTGAGACCCTCGCCGCCGCCCTCGTCGACCTGGAGCGGCATGAGCCGCGGGGCGAACTCGACGACCGTCGTGTCGACCTCCAGGGCACGAAGGGCGCCGGCCGCCTCGAGGCCGAGGAGGCCACCGCCGACGACCGCGCCGCTCACCGGCCGGTCGAGCTCCTCGCGGCGCTGCTCGACGAAGGCCCGCAGATCGGCGACGTCGTCGATCGTCCGGTAGACGAAGGCCCCGCGCAGGTCCTTGCCCGGGACCGGAGGGACCGCAGCCGAGGAGCCGGTGGCGAGGACGAGGGCGTCGTAGACGAGGACCGTGCCGGTGCTCGTCGTGACGGTCTTCGCCTCACGGTCGATGCTCTCGGCTCGCACCCCGCGCCGGAGCGTGACGAGCGGGTCGTCCCAGAGCTCCTGCCCGCCGAGGGCGAGGTCCTCCGGTTCGCGGCCGGTGAAGTACGACGTCAGGGCGACCCGGTCGTATGGGGCGCGCGACTCCTCGCAGAGGAGCGTGATGGCCCAGCGGCCGGCCTCGTCGCGCTCCCGAAGGGCGTCGATGAGTCGGCGGGCCACCATTCCTCCACCGATGACGACGAGGTGCTGCGGGGGAGTGGTCGGTGCGGTGTGCTCGGGCATGGCGCTCACGCTAGGAAGACCTCGTTTCGGCTCGATCAGCGTCGTGTTTCTCCGGTGTGACGTCGTCCTCTCGCGGCCCGGGGGCGGGCTGTGAGGTCTCCTCGGAGCGCAGCCAGTCGAGGATCCCGCAGACCGCGTCGGTGCAACCGCCGCACCCTGTGGTGGCTCGCGTGCTCGCGGCGACCTCCTCGAGACTCGTTGCGCCGGAGGCGAACTCGGTGCGGAGGTCGCCCTTCGTCACGCCATTGCACCGGCAGATGGTGGCGCGGTCGGGTACGAGGGCAGGAGAGTCCTGTGTGGTGGTCACCGCCGCTGGGGCGATCGCCGGGAGGAGCAGGTGCGCCGGGTCGGCGGGAAGGGGAGTCCGTCGCGTGTAGCTCGTGACGAGGTCCGTGCCGACGCGACCCGCACCGACGGCGGTGGCGCCCGCGAGGAGCCCGTCGCGGACGACGATCTCCAGGTGGCGCCCGGCGGCGGGGTCGCTCAGGCGGACGACCCTCAGCGCGGGGTCGTCCGTGCGCCCGCTGCCGCAGACGCCCATCGTCACGATGTCGACCCCGGGCGTCTTCGGCTTCACCACGTCACCGACGCCGGTCTGCACCGCCTCGGGGTCGCGCCCGGTGAGGAGGTCGGCGAGCCGGTGGGCGTGCTCCCACCCCTGGGCGACAAGGCCGCTCGCGCCGCCGGGTGGCTGGGCGCAGTCGCCGATCGCGTGGATTCGAGGGTCGCTCGTCGTGAGGTCCTCGTCGACGAGGACCCCACGGTCGACGTCGAGCCCGGCGTCGACAGCGAGCCGGGTCCTGGGCGCGGTACCGGTCGAGAGGAGCAGGAGGTCGGCGGCGAGCACCTCGCCGTTGCTCAGCCGGACCCGTCGGAGGTGCCCGTCCTCGACGACGACCTCCTCGGCACCGGCGCCGACGCGCTGGTCGACGCCGGTCCGTCGCAGGGTCGACTCGACGACGCGGCTCGCGCCCTCTTCGAGCTGGCGCTCCATGAGCGCCGCTGCCGGGTGCACCACGGTGACGGCGAGGTCGCGGCGGGCCAGGCCGCAGGCGGCCTCGAGCCCGAGCACGCCGCCACCGAGGACGAGCGCCCGACGGGCGTTGAGCGTCGCCGCGATGATCTCGCGGGCATCGTCGATGGACCGCAGCACGTGGACACCGCCGGGCAGGTCCGGGCCGTCGATCCCGGGGATCTGCGGCACCCGCGCCGCAGCGCCGGTGGCGAGCACGAGGCGGTCGTAGGGTACCCGTGAGTCGTCGGCGAGGACGACCTCGCAGCGCTCGCGGTCGATCGACCGCACCGGCGTGCCCCGCTGCACGGTGACGCGCGGGTGCTCCGGCGCCGGCAGTGCGATGGAGGACAGGGGTCGCGACCCAGCGACGACATCGCTGAGGAGCACGCGGTTGTACGGCTCGCAGGCCTCCTCGCCGAGGACGGTGACGAGGTGCTCGCCGGCGTGGTCGGCGGCGGTGAGGTCCTCGACGAAGCGGGCCCCGACCATGCCGTGGCCGATGACGATGATGTGGCTCATGCGCCGACCTCCAGCGGGTCGCTGGATGGGATGGCTGGCGCCGCGAGTCGGACGTCGACGGCGCACACCTTGAACTCCGGCATCGACGAGACGGGGTCGACCGCGTCGTTGGTCGCGCGATTGACGCTCCCCTCGCCGGCGTAGTGGAAGGGCATGAAGAGGGTGTCCGGGCGGACCCGGTCGGTCACCCGCGCAGGTGCGGTGACCGTCGCCCGTGCCGTCGTGAGGTCGACCGGGTCGCCCTCCTCGAGACCGAGCCGGTGGGCGAGGAGCGGGTGCACCTCGACGAAGGGGGTGGGCTGCGCCGCGAGCAGGGGCGTCACCCGGCGCGTCTGCGCCCCCGACTGGTAGTGCTCGAGCACGCGCCCGGTGATGAGGAAGAGCGGGGCGTCCGGGCGCAGGTCCTCCGCCGGTCCGACGTGGTCGACGGCGACGAGCCGGGCCCGGCCGTCGGGGGTGGGGAAGCGATCGAGGAAGGCGCGCGGTGTGCCGGGGTGCGGGGCCTCCCCTTCGTCGGTGGCGGGGCAGGGCCAGTGCAGGTCCGGCTCGCGGTCGAGGCGCTCGTGGCTCAGGCCCGAGTAGTCGGCGCGCCCACCGGCGCTCGCCCGGCCCAGCTCGTCGAAGACCTCGGCGGGGGAGGTCGACCAGGTGCCGGGCGCGTCGAGGCGGCGGGCCAGCTCGGCCCAGACCCACAGTTCGGAGGCGACGCCCGGTGGTGGGTCGATCGCCTTGCGGCGTCGGATGACCCGGCCCTCGAGGTTGGTCATCGTGCCCTCCTCCTCGGCCCACTGGGTGACCGGGAGGACGACGTCGGCGAGGGCGACGGTCTCGGACGGGACGATGTCGCTGACGACGAGCAGGTCGAGGGACCGGAGCCGGTCGATGACGTCGTCGGCGCGCGGGGCGCTGACGACGGGGTTGGCGCCGTGGACGAGCAGCGCCCGTGGCCCGTCGGACGACCCGAGGGAGCGGATCAGGGCCACGGCCGGCAGGCCGGCTCCCGGCAGGTCCTCGGGGTCGACGTCCCAGACGGCGGCGACGTGCTCGCGGGCCGCCGGGTCCTCGATCATCCGGTATCCGGGGAGCTGGTCGGCCTTCTGGCCGTGCTCGCGGCCGCCCTGGCCGTTGCCCTGCCCGGTGAGCGCGCCGTAGCCGCTCCCTTCGCGCCCGACGAGGCCGAGCGCGAGGGCGAGGTTGATGGCGGCGGTGACCGTCGCGGTTCCCTGGCTGGACTGCTCGACGCCCCTGCCGGTGAGGACATGGGCGCCGGCACCGCCGCGGGCGTGACTCGCGGCGGCCAGGAGGCGGGCCGCGGCACGGAGGTCGTCCGCGGGCACGCCGCACACGAGCTCGGCCCGCTCCGGCCACCAGGCGGCGACCGAGCGCGCCACCTCGTCCAGACCGGTCGTGTGGCTCGCGAGGTAGTCCTCGTCGGCGAGTGACTCGGCGATGACGACGTGCAGGATCGCCTGCAGGACGACGAGGTCGGTGCCCGGGACCGGCTGGAGGTGCAGCCCGCGGCCGCCCTCCGTCAGCTCGGCCGTGGCCGATCGGCGGGGGTCGACGACGACGAGACCGCCGACGTCGCGCGCCCCGGTGAGGTGCCCGACGAAGGGAGGCATTGTCTCCGCGACATTGCTCCCGAGGAGGAGGACGGCCCCGGACCCGTCGAGGTCGGTGATGGGGAAGGGCATGCCCCGGTCCATCCCGAGGGAGCGGTT
>DXAR01000190.1 GCA_019116945.1 Candidatus Janibacter merdipullorum
TGAACGACGGGATACCCTCGACCGGCTCGGCGGGCAGCTCGCCGGGGTGGACGAAGACGGTGGCGCGCCGCTCGTGGAGGAAGCCGAGGAGCCGGTCGAAGGCCGGGTCACCGCGACTGCCAGGTGCCAGCCGGGGTGGTCGATGCTCAGAAGGTCAGGCGGGCAGGATTGAGGTAGTCCTGCGGGTCGCGCAGGAATCTCAGGTCTGGTCGTGAGGCCGGGGGGAGCCGGGCGATCTCCGTGGCCAGTGGCCGCTCGTAGGCCGACCCATAGGTCGTGATCAGGGGCATCCAGTTGTCGTGGTGGGTCGGCACGAAGACCCGCGGGCGCAGGGCGGCCATGTACAGCCGGGGGTCACGCAGACCGTTGGTGTACTGGTTGAACCCCTGCACCGCACCCACCTGCACCGTCGTCGCGGGCAGTCCCCGCAGGTCCTCCTCCAGCCCGGGAGCGCTCTCCGGGATCGGGCCGGAGCTGTCGTGCCACGTGATCGCGGTGCTGCCGCCGCGGAACTGGTAGAGGAGGGTGCCGCCCTCGCTGTCGGTCAGATGCGAGCCGAGGTGGTGCAAGTCCTTCAGCGTCGGGTGGTACTTCACCAGCGAGCACAGACCCGGCACGGTGAACAGCGGCCGGGAGGGGTCCTCGAGGTCGGGGAGCTTGGGTGCGCTGTGCACGTGCGCCATCACGCTGATGTCGATGCCCGCGACCTTCACGTCGTAGCGGGTGCCGGGCTCGTCCGCCTCGTCGCCCACCGGCCGCGTGCGGATCTGCTGCCCCGGCATCGCCTGGCCACGGATCTGCTCGCACTGCTGCGGGGTACCCACGACGACCGCACCGCTGGCCGCCGCGATCTGCGCGGCATCCCCCGCGTGGTCGAAGTGGCCGTGACCGATGAAGATCGCCTCCGGCTCCAGCTGAGCCAGCTCGCGGGGGGTCGTCGGCACGTACCCCGAGGTCAGCCCCCGCGGAACCCACGCGTCCAGGAGCACGACCGTCCCGCGGAAGGCCATGGCGAAGCCACTCACCCCGAACCACGACAGGATGATCTTGCTGGGGTTGACCTTGCCCGTGCGCTTGTCGACGTGCTTCGCGCCGAAGAGACGCTGACGCGCCGCCACCTTCGAATCGCGCGTGAAGGCCTGCGCCGGCTGCGACGACAGCATCGACGCCGAGGTACCGACAGCCCCACCGAGCACGAGCCGCCGGGACACCGGCCGTAGTGACTTGCGAGTAACCACGGGTTCAGTATGCCCCAACCAGACCCGAGAAGGTCACCGAGTCTCGGCGAGCTCCATCACCTTCCGCAGCGTCACCGTCCGTGGGGCCTCCGGGCCCGAGAGCGTGAGCTCTTGCTCGATGGTCAGCCTCTCCGGGGTTGAGCCGGCGTCGACCGCGAAGGTGGCTCGGCTCCCGTTCGCCAGGCGGGAGGTCTGCTCCGGCTTCTCCCGATCGAGGGTGACGGTGGGGCCACGCGGGCTGTGGGCATTGCGGTCATCGCCGTCGGCGTTGACGACGAGGGAGGGTTCGTCGACGTCGATGTCGACGGATGCCCACGCGCTGCCTTCGTCGGCCCAACCCAGCTCCGCGTCGTAGGGGCGCACGGTGACCTGGCCGGCGGTGAACCCGGCCTCGTCCGCCGTCGGCCGCCATGGGGTCCGTGCACCCGTGGCCTCGATTCGACAGCGGGCGTCGATGTGGCACCCGGTGTCGTAGGTCCTTGTCTCGTCGTAGAGAGGGGCGGCGGCGCCGGCATCGATGTCGCCGGTGTCGGGCGACAGGACCTGCGTCAGGCCGTTGTACTCGACCTCGACGGTGAGATCGTCCAGGTCGGTGTCCTCATCGAGTGCGACGACCGTCGTTGGTGTCGGGTCGCGCGTGAGCTCTCTGCCCGACCTCGAGGCCAGCTCCACCTCGTCCTCACCGTCGACGATGCGGAGGGTGATCGGCGTGGTGTCGCCGGGGCGTGAGGCGGCGGCCTCCCGCGTCGGCTCGAGATCCCACGCGACAGGGACGAGATGGGTTCCCCCTTCCGGCCGCACCGGGTCGGACGAGCTCGTCCCTCCGTCGGCCAGCTCCCCGGCGATCTCGTCCGTGGGTGGCCCGACCCGGACACGGATGTCGGCCGTCGGCACCCGGACCTCGTGGACGGAGCCCCCGTGGAGCGACCTCGACAAGGAGACGGTGTCCCCTTCGTCGACGACGGCCGAGGCGCCGTCGTGGGCGGTGGTGCCCAGGGCCAGGGCGAGGACGATGACGACGAGCAGCGCGGTCAGGCCACGCTCTCGATCACGGAATGTCGAGGGGCGGGTCGGGGTGAGATGTCGCGCCAGTCGTCCGGTCACGCCAGATCACTCCCAGGGATCGTCCACGCGAAGCGCAGGCGGGTGCTGTCCGTGAAGGGGTCGTCCGGGACGGCGTCCGCAGCGACCCGGAGGGTCAGGTCATCGGTCGGCTCGTCCGCCGGCACCTCGAAGACCAGCTGCGGACGGACGCGGGTGCCCGACACGTGGGCGGGTGCGGGGCGTGGTTCGGTGGTCTGACGCTCCGTCGGCCGTCGCCCGTCGAGGCGGCCGTCGAACTCCGAGGTGGTCTGCCACCCGAGGATCCCCTCCGGACCCTCGGGGAGCAGGTCGGAGTGCTGGACCTCCACGGCGAGGTACTCACGACCCCGGGGGGCCCAGCCCAGACCGGCGACGAAGGGGGTGCGCAGGCTGGCCGTGACCTCGCACGTCGGCATCTCCTGGAGCCGCACCGAGGACTCGTCCGCGCGACGGGTCGTGCCGCACTCCGTGCTGGAGGAGTCGCCCACCTCCTCGGCCGAGGGAACCTCGGTCAGGTCCTGGGCGCGACGGCGGTTGACTCCGCCGTCCCCGTCGACCGTCTGCACCTGGCCGTCGACGACGACGTCGACCGAGATGTCGGTGGGTTCTCCGGCCACGGCCACCCACCGGGTCTCCGGGTCGTCGGTCACTCCCCCCTCCTCGGAGTCGAGGTGGAGTCCCGTGGCCCCATCGACCGGATACTCCTCGCCGTCCGCGACGAGCACGACCTCGGCCTGGGTGTCCGCGGCGTCCCGAACGCCGACGAAGGGGACCTCCGCCTCGGAGGTGGAGCCCACCTCCACCCGGACGAAGCTCCCCCCATCAGGGGGCGCCACGTCCGAGGGGGCATCGCCGATCGTGGGCAGCTCCGACCGGGGCCCGGAGACGGCGACGGACAGGCGATCCCACGGCAGGAAGACCGTCTCGGTCTCCCTCAACGGGTCATCGCCGCGCGGCGGGTCGAAGACCTGTCCCTCGGCGGCTCGGGGGCGGTCCTCGCCCAGCGCGTCGATACCCATCGCGACGAGGGGCACGGCGAGGACGACGGCGACGACTGCCGCGGCCACGGTCACGAGCGACCAGCGGGAGAAGCCCGCAGCGGTGTCGGTGGGCGGCGTCGGTGTCGGGTCAGTCGCGCTCATCGACCTCGACCTCCCCGCGCAGGGTGACCTTCGTGGACGTGCCGTCGTGGTCGACCTTGTGGGCCTGCTCGACCGTGAGCGTGCGGGGCGATGCCTTCGGGTCCACCGCGAAGACGGCTCGGCCGATCGTGTTCGCCTCTTCGCTCTGCTCGATGCGTTCCGCCTCGGTGGATCCGAGGGTGGCCTTCGTCGAGGGCGCGGAGCGGGAGGTGTGCAGGTTCCCTTCGTCGTCGATGAACGAACCGACCCCGTCGCTGTTGAGCATCACCGAGGCCCAGACCTCGCCGTCCTCCGCCCACCCGAGATCCGGGTCGTACGGGCGCAGGTGGACGTCGTCGGCACTGAACCCGGTGCGGTCGCGCCCGAGGCGCAGCGGTGCCTCTGGGTCCGTCGGCTCGAAGCGGCACGTGCCCGCAGGACACCCGGTGGGCAGTGCGCGTGGGTGGCCCTCGTAGAGGGGCGCGGCCGCTCCGGAGTCGACCTTCCCGCTCTCCGGCGAGAGGGTCTGGGTGAGGTCGTCGTAGGTGACTTCGACGGTGACGTCGCCGACCTCCACCCCGTCGTCGACGGGGATGAGCACCGCCGTCTGGCCGTTGTCCGTGATGCTGTGGACCGGCCGGGCCGCGACGAGCGCGGTCCCCTCGCCGTCGACGACGAGCGTGATGTCGATCAGGGTCGAGTCCTCATCGGCGGGGATCGAGCCGCTCTCCTCCGCCTCCGAGTTCACCGGACCTCCGCGGAGGGACCAGGTCACCGGGAGGAGCCGGTGCCCGTCGGGGGGACGGACCGGCCCGTCGACGGAGCCACCGCCGGGCGCAGAGATGTCGGCGGCGGCGTCATCGACCTCGTCCACGGGATCACCGACCTGCATCGCGAGGGTGGAGCTCGGCAGCCGCACCTCGTGGGTGGCGCCGGCGTGGACCGCGTCGGTCAGCTCGACCTGCTCTCCGGCCTCGACCTCGTGGCCTGAGGGCTCCAGGAGGCTCACGACGAGACCGAGCACGAGGACGGGGATGGCGACGAGCGCGATGACGGTGACCCTGCGCTGGGTGGGTGTCATGCCAGCCCCCCACCCGGGACGGTCCAGGAGAGGCGCCGTCGCTCCGGACGGCCGTCCTCGAAGGGATCCTCTCGGACCGCCTCGAGGTCGAGATGCAGCGAGAGGTCACCCGTGGGCTCGTCGACCGGCACCTCGAAGACGAAGGTCTCCACGTCCCCGTGTGACCCCGACACACCCAGGACCGTTCCACCGCCGGCGACCCGGCCCTCGGGTGCGGCGCCGTCGAGGCGGGCGTCCAGGCGTGGGGTGGCGACCCAGGACTCGTCGTCCGAGCCCGTGACGTCGACCGGGTCCTCGTACGACGACTGGACGACGAGGTACTCCTTCCCCTTCGCGGCCCAGCCCAGCCCGTCGACGAAGGGGGTGCGCATGCTCGCGTCGACCGAACACCCCGGGACGTCGGAGCGTTCGACGGTCACCTTCGACGACCCGCTCTGCCGCAACCCACCGCACGGGGAGGACGTGCTCTTCTCCCGGAGCTCTTCCAGGGAGGGCACGTCGTTGAGAGCGGCACCCCTGCCACGAGTCACGTCCCCGTCGACATCGACGACCTGCTCCTCATCGGCAACGGTGACGCTCACCTCGAGGTCGGAGGGGTGACCGTCGATCGCGACCCACCGGCTGTGCGCTCCGACGGGGGCGGGCGAGCCGGGGCTCACGCCGAGGCCGTCCGGCCCGTCGAGGGGGTACTCGGTGCCGTCTGCCGTGAGGACGACCTCGGCCTCCGCCTGCCCAGGCTTGCTCGTGGCGACGAAGGGGACGTCACCGCCCTCCGTCGGCGCGGGCTGCAGGTCGACGCGCACGAAGCTGCCGCCGTCGGGTGGGGCGACGAGGGAATGGTCCCCGAAGGTCTCGGGGATCTCGTCCGTCGCCTCGCCGACGCCGACGGTCACCGGGCCCCAGGGCAGGTGAACTGTGGAGGCGTCGGAGGGCAGGGGCTCGTTGGCCTGGGGGCGGAGGACCTCCCCCACCGACGCGCGTGGGCGGTCCTCGGTCAGCTGCATGCCGATGGTGACGACCAGCGCGAGGGCGAGGACGACAGCCGTTCCGGCCGTGAGCGTCGCCAGGAGCGACCAGGGCGACGGCCTCTCGAGAGGGTTGCGTGATGGTGGCGATGACGTCGTTGTCATCTGGGCCACCGTGCCGCAGGAGCGCGGAAAGTGCAATGGGTAGAACTGCCCATTACGCATTAGTCACCCTCGGGACAGGTGGTGAGACAGCGCGGGCCCGGGCCAGCGGACCGGTGACGACCTCGGGCCCCACGTCACCTCACGGACACAGCGTGATGCCCACCCCGGGGTGGGGCCGCATCGCCGCGAACCCGCGGGCGCGGGTGGCCGGACGGTCCAGGGCCCACGAGCCGTGGCCGAGGAGTCGGGCGAGCATCACCGTCAGCTCGGTCGTCGCGAGGTGCGATCCGATGCAGCGGTGCTGCCCGCCGCCGAAGGGGAGGTACTCCTGCGGTGGGCGTCGCCCTCCATGGAGCCATCGATCGGGGCGGAAGCTCGATGGGTCGTCGTAGAGGCCCGGGTCGCGGTGTGTGACGTAGGGGCTGAAGATCACGAGGTCGCCGGGGACGACGCTCCGTCCGTCGTGGACGAAGCCGGTCGTGACGTGTCGGGCGGAGATCATCGCGGGCGGGTACAGGCGGAGGGTCTCGTCGACGACTGCCTTCAGGAGCGGCAGCCCCAAGAGGTCGTGAGCCTCCGGCGCGCGGCCCTCGAGCACGTCGGTGACCTCACCCCGTGCCCGCTCCTGCCACTCCGGGTGCCTGCCGAGGAGATGGATGATCCACCCCATGGCGGCGCTCGTGGTCTCGTAACCGGCGGCGATCATCGTCACCGCCTGGTCGCGGACCTCTTGGTCGGTCAGTCCTGATCCAGCACCGTCCCGCCCGTGGACGAGCATGGGGAGGACCGGCCCCGACCCGTCGTCGTCGTGACCGGCGGGGCGGGCCCGCTCGCGGGCGATCGCCGCGAAGGTGACGTCGTCGATCTCCCGCCGCGCTGCCACGGCCCGCCGCCATGTCGGGGTGCGCAGCCGGCGCAGCCAGTCAATGGTCTGCGGGAGATGGTCGGCCATGTCCAGTAGTGGCTGGAGGGTGTCACCGATCTGGTCGGCGCGCTCTCCCAGGTCCGCACCGAAGAGTGCGCGGAGCGTGGACCGCCGGATGGCCCGGCGCATCAGCGCGTAGGCGTCGAAGGTCTCTCCAGGTACCACCTCCTCCAGTGCCTCGTCAGCCGAGGCGACCATCGAGGCGACGTATCCGTCGATGCGTCTCGGGGCGACTGACGGGCGCACCAGGCCACGTCGCCGCGCGTGGTCGGGACCGTCCGAGAGGACGACCGAGGTGGGGCCGTCGACGATCTCGAGGGCGGCGAAGGCCTCGCGGACCCGGAACCACTCGTCGTGCGCGAAGACGAGGGCATTGGCCTCGGGACCGAGCAGGTAGATCATTCGCTGCCGACCCAGCTGGGCTCGTACCGAGGTCTGCCCGCGGAGACGTCGGCCGAGCAGCCAGTCCCCGGCGCGGGAGCTCACCGATGGTGTATCTTCCACAGTCGTGGAAGATACACCGGTCCGAGACGCACGTCGACCCGGGCGGGGGCAGCAGGCGAGGCACCGGCTGCTCGAGGCCGCGGTCGCCCAGCTGGCCGACGTGGGGATGCGCGGGTTGACCCACCGCCGGGTGGAGCAGCGCGCCGGCCTCGCCCAGGGGTCTGCGAAGTACTACTTCGGCCCCCTCGACGCCCTCGTCGAAGCCGTCCTGACCCACCTGCTCACCGAGGAGCTCCCCCTCGTCCTCGAGGTCTCCCCGGAGGAGCGCGCCGATGCGATGGCGAAGGGGGAGACGGAGGCATTGCTCACACGGGCCCGGGCGGTGGTGGAGGCCGTGTCAGCGCGACCGGACCGGGTGCGGGCGCGCTTCATCCTCTACCTCCATGCCGCCGGCGATCCCCACCTGGAGCACCTCGTCGGCGAGGCGCGCGACGTCATGGTCGCGCGCATCGCCGAATCGCTCCCGGGGCCGGCAGCCGAGGTCGGTGCCCGTTTCGTCTGCGCTCTCGTCGACGGGATGCTTTTGGACCAGCTGTCCGCGCCGAGCGAGGTCGTCGAGGCCCACGCCGCCCGATTCGTCCTGGCGGCCGGAGCGGCCGGGGCCCAACTGGCCCGAGGAGGACCCGGCGAGTGAGGTCCGTCAGCGGACGAGCGAGGACCTCGAGACGATGAAGTCGAAGTACGTGTCGGGGTAGGGCTCGTCCTCGAGGGTGAAGTGCCACCACTCGTTCTCGTAGTTGTCGAAGCCGCGTCGCTCCATGGCGTCGACGAGCCGTTGCCGGTTGGCCCGCTGCTGCTCGGTGCTGCGGGGGTCGTCGGTGTGCGAGCGGGTGTCGAAGCAGTCGTACCCGGTGCCCATGTCGATCGAGTTGTCCGGGAAGCGGGCCCAAGAGGGCCAGTAGCAGGGCTGCAGCCCGTCCGCGGGGGTCCACCTCTTCTGCCGGGGTGCATCGACCTTCGTCAGGGTGAGGTCGACCGTGCTCGCCCGGCTGTGCCCGGAGTTCTCGGCGATGTACCCGTCCTCGAAGAGCGTGTCCTTGTCGATGCGCGGGTAGAACTCGCGCTTCATCGCCTCGTCGTCCTCGTCCGCGGCCCAGCGCACGAAGTGGTCGACGGCCCGCTGCGGGCGGTAGCAGTCGTAGACCTTGAGGGAGTAGCCCTCCTTCCGGACATCGCGCTGCACGTCGGCCAGACGGTACGCCGCGTCGCGCGTGAGGAGGCAGCGCGCCTGCTGGTACCCGTCGACGCGGGTGCCGGTGAAGTTGTGCCTCGTCCGGTACCGGATGTCGTGCTCGACGGTCGGGGCGACGTCGCGCAGGTCGACGATGTCCTCGGGCGCCTTCGGCCGGTCCGGTGGCCCGCCGGGTCCTGCCCCGGCGAAGGGCGCTCCGGCCAGGGGCAGGGTCAGTGCGGCAAGGGCCGCGACGGACGTGCTGATGAACGTGCTCTTGGGCATCACGGCCTCCGTGTCATCGGGCTCTCCATCGACCGTAGCCCCGTCGCGCCCGTCCCGCCCGTCGACATCGGCTCCACGAAAATTCCTTGGCCGCGCCTCCGCCGTGGTTCCTATCGTGGGCGGCCATGTTCTTCCCCACGAGTCGCACGATGGGACGGCGGATGTCGGCGCGGACCGTCTGCCGTCTTGCGCTTGCCCTGCTCCTGGTGGCGGGAGCCGTCGTCCTCGGCACCCCCTCGCACGCAGTCGCGGTGGGGCCGTCGAGCGTCGGGTCCGATGGCCTCGACCGGCAGGCCGTGGACACTTATGTCGGGAACTACCTCGACCGCCACGGGCTCGCCGGCGCCAGCGTGGCGGTGGTCAAGGACGGCGAGGTCGTCCACACCGCGGGGTACGGCGAGGGCGGCGACGGGAGGACGACCCAGCGCACCCCGATGGCGGTCGGGTCGACGAGCAAGTCCATGACGGCCGTTGCCGTCCTCCAGCTCGTCGACGAGGGCACGGTCGACCTCGACGACCCGGTGGTCGAGCACCTGCCCGAGTTCGAGATGGCCGACGACCGCGCCTCCGAGATCACGGTCCGCCAGCTGCTCAGCCACACCTCGGGAGTGCCCAGTCCAGTCATCGTGCCGCCTGCCGGGGACCTCACCGAGGCCGTGGAGCGGCTGGAGGACTCGGAGCTGGCGGCAGCGCCCGGTGACCGGCACCTCTACAGCAACATGAACTACCAGGTCGCGGCCCGGCTCGTGGAAAAGGTGAGTGGGACCCCCTTCGCCACCCATCTCGAGCGGAACCTCTTCGACCCTCTGGGCATGGACGACACGACCTCGGTGAACACCTCCGGAGCGGAACATCCCGGGCTTGAGCACGGCAACATCACGGCCTACGGGCAGACCCTCCACGTCCAGGAGATGCAGCAGTTCATCGCCGGGGCGGGGGGTGTCGTCAGCACCGCGGAGGACATGGCCGCGTGGATGGCCATGGTCACCGACGGCGGAAGGACTCCCTCCGGGGAGCAGCTCGTGTCCCGCAGGCTCCTCGAGGAGGCGCAGAGCCCGCAGCCGGGTGCCGACGGGTACGGCTTGGGCTGGTCGACCAGCGGGAAGGGAGTGGACCCACCACGGGTGGGGCACTCGGGTGCGACGAGCCGGTACAGCGCCGAGATGGACGCCGTACCCGAGAGCGGCTACGGCGTCGTCGTGATGCTCAACAGCTTCACGGCCGCCTATGAGCACAACTACGCCATCGGCTCGGGCGTCGTCGAGATCACCGAAGGGGAGACGCCCTCCCCGGGATGGCCGTGGCTGACCATGGTGGACCTGGTCCTCGGAGCTCTCACCCTCCTGGTGATCGCGCTCATGGTCCGCGGTGTGCGTCGCGCCGACCGGTGGGCAGAGCGCCGAAGGGAGTGGCCCACCTGGCGTTATCTGGTGAGGCAGGCTCCGCAGGCACTCCTCGTCGCTCTCGGTGTCCTGCTGTTCCTCGTCGTGCCCGAGCTCCAGGACAACCCGGCCACCCCGCTGGACGTCCTCGCCCTCTGGCCGGCGGTCATGGTGCTGCTGCTCGTCCTCGCCCTGTCGGGCATCGTGCTCATCACCCTCCGCCTGCGGCATCGGTGGGCCGTGAACGGACCTAGCGGTGAACCCAGTCCGGGGTCGTCATGAGCTGCTCGAGGTCGTCGAGCAGTTGCGCAGCGTGGAAGCCGTCGGCAGCACAGTGATGGATCTGGAGCGCGACCGGCATGATGCGTCGTCCGGCACGCTCCTCGTGCTTGCCCAGGGTGAACACCGGTGAGACGTGATCCCAGCCGTTCTCGACGTGCAGCGTGAAGC
>DXAR01000191.1 GCA_019116945.1 Candidatus Janibacter merdipullorum
CCGCGGGAAGATCCTCAACGTCGAGAAGGCCCGGCTCGACCGGGCGCTGGGCTCCGAGACGATCCGCAACCTCATCACCGCCTTCGGCGTCGGCGTGGGCGAGGAGTTCGACATCGACAAGCTGCGGTACCACAAGATCGTGCTCATGGCGGACGCCGACGTCGACGGGCAGCACATCGCGACCCTGCTGCTCACGCTCATCTTCCGCTACATGCGGCCCCTGCTCGAGGGTGGCCACATCTACCTGGCGCAGCCGCCGCTGTACCGGATCAAGTGGTCGAACGCCCCGCACGAGTACGTCTACTCCGACAAGGAGCGGGACGCGGTCGTGGCCGACGGGCTCGCGAACGGCAAGCGCCTGCCGAAGGAGAAGGACGGCCCGATCCAGCGGTACAAGGGGCTCGGCGAGATGAACGACTCCGAGCTGTGGGAGACCACGATGAACCCGGAGACCCGCACCCTCAAGCAGGTCACCCTCGGCGAGGGGGCGGCCGCCGACGAGATCTTCGCGGTCCTCATGGGGGAAGACGTCGAGCAGCGGCGCGGGTTCATCCAGCGCAACGCCCACGACGTCCGCTTCCTCGACATCTGACCCACCGTGCCGGCCGCCCACGGCCGGCGAGACGATCCACGACGGCGCGCTCCGACGTCGGGATCCTGCCGATCTGAACCCCAGGCCCACGGCCGAACCGAAGGACATACGTGACTGAGACACCCGAGCAGCAGGGCGTGACGCAGGTCGACCTGCAGGACGAGATGCAGCGCTCGTACCTCGACTACGCGATGAGCGTCATCGTGGGGCGCGCGCTGCCCGACGTCCGTGACGGGCTCAAGCCCGTGCACCGGCGCGTCATCTACGCGATGTACAACGGCGGCTATCGGCCCGAGTCGGCGTTCAGCAAGTCCACGCGCGTGGTCGGCGACGTCATGGGGACGTTCCACCCGCACGGTGACGTCGCCATCTACGACACGCTCGTCCGCCTCGTGCAGCCCTGGACGATGCGCTACCCGCTGGTGGCCGGTCAGGGGAACTTCGGGTCCCCCGGTGACCAGGGCGCCGCCGCCCACCGGTACACCGAGGTCCGGATGGCGCCGCTGGCCATGGAGATGGTCCGCGACATCACCTCCGACACGGTCGACTTCCAGCCGAACTACGACGGACGTGACTCCGAGCCGGTCGTGCTGCCGGCCCGGTTCCCGAACCTCCTCGTCAACGGGTCGGAGGGAATCGCGGTCGGCATGGCGACCCGGATCCCCCCGCACAACCTCCGCGAGGTCGCCTCGGGCGTGCAGTGGTACCTCGACAACCCGGAGGCCTCCAAGGAGCAGCTGCTCGGCGAGCTCCTCCAGCGCATCAAGGGGCCGGACTTCCCGACCGGGGCCACCATCCTCGGCGTCAAGGGCATCGAGGAGGCCTACCGGACCGGCCGCGGGTCGATCGTCCAGCGGGCGGTCGTGGAGATCGAGGAGATCGACGGCCGCCAGTGCCTCGTCATCACCGAGCTGCCCTACCAGGTCAACCCCGACCGGCTGCTCGAGAAGATCGCGGACGCCGTCGGCGACGGCCGCACCCAGGGCATCGCCGACGTGCGCGACGAGACCTCCTCGCGCACGGGCACGCGTCTGGTCGTCATCCTCAAGCGGGACGCGATCGCCAAGGTCGTGCTCAACAACCTGTACAAGCACACGCAGCTGCAGGTGAGCTTCCCGGCGAACATGCTCGCGCTCGTCGACGGCGTGCCGCGCACCCTCTCCCTCGACGGGTTCGTCCGCCACTGGGTGCACCACCAGCTCGAGGTCGTGCGCCGCCGCGCCGAGTACGACCTGCGTGAGGCGCAGAAGCGCATGCACATCCTCATCGGGTACCTGCGGGCGCTCGACGCGCTGGACGAGGTCATCGCACTCATCCGCCGTTCCCCGACCGCGGACGACGCCCGGACCGGCCTCATGGCGCTGCTCGACATCGACACCGACCAGGCCGACGCGATCCTCGCGCTCCAGCTGCGCCGTCTCGCGGCCCTCGAGCGGCAGAAGATCCTCGACGAGCATGCGGCCCTCGCAGAGAAGATCGCCGACCTCGAGGACATCATCGCCACCCCGGCGCGTCAGCGGCAGATCGTCTCCGAGGAGCTCGCCGCCCTCGTCGACCGGTACGGCGACGAGCGGAAGACGACGATCCTCCCCTTCGACGGCGAGATGACGGTCGAGGACCTCATCCCGCGCGAGGACGTGGTCATGACGATCACGCGCGGCGGGTACGTCAAGCGCACCAGGACCGACGCCTACCGCGCCCAGCGCCGCGGCGGGAAGGGTGTGCGGGGTGCGCAGCTGCGCGGCGACGACGTCGTCGAGCACTTCTCCGTCACCTCCACGCACAACTGGCAGCTGTTCTTCACCACCCTCGGGCGGGTGTACCGCGCCAAGGGCTACGAGCTGCCCGAGGGCGGCCGCGACGCCAAGGGCCAGCACGTGGCCAACCTGCTTGCGTTCCAGCCCGACGAGCACATCGCCTCCGT
>DXAR01000192.1 GCA_019116945.1 Candidatus Janibacter merdipullorum
GCCCTCCTGGACGCCGTCCTCGCCGAGCGCCCGGCGGCCCGGCCCTGGGCCCACGGGGACCTCCCTTCGTCCCGGGCCCTCGCCGCCCGCGCCGAGCTCGAGGTCGTGCGTGAGCTGCTCGTCCTCTCCCGCCCGGTCACCGACGACGACACGGTCGACCCCGTGCTCCCGGACGGGATCACCCACCGGACCTTCGAACCGGGCCGGGACGACGAGGCCCTCCTCGCCGTCAATGCCGCCGCCTTCGTCGACCACCCCGAGCAGGGCTCGCTCGACGCGGCCGACCTCGCCGAGCGGATGTCCCAGCCGTGGTTCGAGGCGGAGGGCCTCCTCCTCCTCGAGGACGGGAACCCCGACCGACTCGCCGGGTTCCACTGGACGAAGGTCGACCCCCCGGGCGGGGACATCGGGGAGGTCTACGTCGTGGGCGTCCACCCCGACCTCCACGGTCGCGGTCTCGGCGGCCCGCTGACGGGGCTCGGGCTGGCCCACCTGGCGCGCCGCGGGGTCCACGAGATCGAGCTCTACGTCGAGGGCGACAACCACCCGGCGCTCGCGACCTACCGGCGGGCCGGCTTCGGGCGCAAGGCCGTCCACGTGATGTATTCACGCAGGGTTCACGACCGCGTGGAAGGATGACGCGCATGTCGGACTCGTCCTCCCCGCCTCCTCGACGGCCGGCCATCGAGCGGCGTACCGCGACCGCCCAGTCCGGCGACGTGACGATCTCCTCCTCGTCGCCCGCGACGACGACGGAGATGCGGCCCCGGGCGAGCAACGGGCGCTTCGTCCGGGTGGCCTCCCACGAGGAGCAGACCTCCCCCGACCTGCCCGTCGACCGCTACCTCGACCGCGAGCTGAGCTGGCTCCAGTTCAACGAGCGCGTCCTCCAGCTCGCCGCCGACGAGTCCGTGCCCCTCCTCGAGCGGGCGCGCTTCCTCGCGATCTTCACGAGCAACCTCGACGAGTTCTTCATGGTCCGCGTCGCCGGCCTCAAGCGGCGCATCGCGACCGGCATCGCCGTGCGCAGCCCCTCCGGCCTCGAGCCGCGGGAGGTCCTCGAGCAGATCTCTAAGATCGCCCACGACCTGGCCGCGATGCAGACCCGGATTTTCGAGGGCAGCATCCGGCCTGCCCTCGTGGAGGAGGGCATCAGCATCGTGCGCTGGAGCGATGTCGAGCCCGCCGAGCAGGAGCGTCTGGGCGACCTCTTCAGCTCCGAGATCTACCCCGTGCTCACGCCGCTCGCCGTCGACCCGGCCCACCCCTTCCCCTACATCTCGGGCCTCTCGCTCAACCTCGCGGTCATCCTCATCAACCCCAAGACGGGCAAGGAGCACTTCGCGCGCATCAAGATGCCGCCCTCGCTCCCCCGGTTCCTCAAGGTCCGCCGGGCGACCGCCTCGGTGACCTCCGACCTCTTCGAGGCACGCTTCGTCCCCCTCGAGGACGTCATCGCCGCCCACCTCGACCAGCTCTTCCCGGGCATGGAGGTGCACGAGCACTACTCCTTCCGGGTGACCCGCAACGAGGACCTCGAGGTCGAGGAGGACGACGCCGAGAACCTCCTCGCCGCCCTGGAGAAGGAGCTGACGCGGCGCCGCTTCGGCCCGCCCGTGCGGCTCGAGGTCGAGGAGGACCTCGACGACCACGTCATGGAGCTGCTCAGCCGTGAGCTCGGGGTCGTCGACGAGGAGGTCTACCGCGTCCCCGCTCCGCTCGACCTGCGCGGCCTCAACGAGATCGCCGACATCGACCGCACCGACCTGCACTTCCCTCCCTTCGTCGCCCGGACCAATGCCGACCTCGCGCCCGCGGAGTCCTCCAAGGCCGCCGACCTCCTTGGGCGGATCGCCAAGCAGGACGTCCTCCTGCAGCACCCCTACGACTCCTTCTCGACGTCCGTGCAGGCCTTCATCGAGCAGGCGGCCGCCGACCCGCAGGTCCTCGCGATCAAGCAGACGCTCTACCGCACGAGCGGCGACAGCCCCATCGTCGATGCCCTCATCGACGCGGCCGAGGCCGGCAAGCAGGTCCTCGCCGTCGTCGAGATCAAGGCCCGCTTCGACGAGCAGAACAACATCGAGTGGGCCCGCAAGCTCGAGCACGCCGGCGTCCACGTCGTCTACGGCATCGTCGGGCTCAAGACCCACTGCAAGCTCGCGCTCGTCGTCCGTCAGGAGCCGGATGGCGTCAAGCGCTACTGCCACGTCGGGACCGGCAACTACAACCCCAAGACGGCCCGCCTCTACGAGGACATGGGCCTCCTCACCTCCGATCCCGAGGTCGGCCAGGACCTCACCCGGCTCTTCAACCAGCTCTCCGGCCTGGCCCCGCGCAGCAAGTTCAAGCGGCTGCTCGTCGCCCCGCGCACCATCCGCGACGGCCTCATCGACCGCATCGACAAGCAGATCGCCCGGCAGGCGCGCACGGGTGACGGCTACATCGGCTTCAAGGTCAACTCCCTCGTCGACGAGCAGACCATCGACGCGCTCTACCGGGCCAGCGCCGCCGGGGTCCACATCGACGTGTGGGTCCGCGGTATCTGCACGCTGCGACCGGGCATCGACGGGCTGAGCGACACCATCCGGGTCCACTCCGTCCTCGGCCGCTTCCTCGAGCACTCCCGGATCTTCCTCTTCGGCCGGGGCGAGGAGCGCGAGGCGTGGATCGGCAGCGCCGACCTCATGCACCGCAACCTCGACCGCCGGGTGGAGGCCCTCGTCAAGATCGTGGACCCGCCCCACGTCGAGCAGATCTTCGACCTGCTCACCCGCGCCATGTCCGGTGACTACGCGCACTGGTCCCTCGCGGGGGACGGGCGCTGGACCCGGGTCCACCAGTCCGTCGACGGCCGCCCCCTGCCGGACATCCAGGCGGCCCTCATCGCCATGCACGCCAAGCGTCGGCGGAAGGCGCGGCGCTGACGATGTCGACCGTCTTGGCCGCGGGCACCCTGCCGTGGCGCCGTCGACGAGGGCGCCTGCAGGTCGCCCTCGTCCACCGACCGCGCTACGACGACTGGTCCTGGGCCAAGGGCAAGCTCGATCACGGCGAGACCTTCCCCGCTGCCGCTGCGCGGGAGACCCTCGAGGAGACCGGCCTGCGGGTCCGCCTCGGTCACCCCCTGCCCACGACGACCTACACCGTGAGGAGCAGCCAGGGCCGCCCCGCGGTCAAGGAGGTCCGCTACTGGGCCGCCGAGGTGACCGGCGGCGACGGTGGCCTCGTCCACGAGGTCGACCAGGTGGCCTGGCTCGAGGCGGAGGTCGCCGCGGCCCGGCTGACCTACTCCCACGACCGGGCGCAGGTCGAGGCGCTCGTCGCCGCCGACCGGCAGGGCGCCCTGTCGACGTGGCCCCTCGCGATCCTCCGGCACGCCAAGGCACGCCCCCGCTCGTCCTGGGCCGAGGAGGACTGGCTGCGGCCCCTCGACGACCGGGGCCGGGCCCAGGCCGCCGGGCTCGTCCCCGTCCTCACCTCCTACGGCGTCACCCGGCTCGTGAGCAGCCCCTCGACGCGGGCCAGCGACACCCTCGCCCCCTACGCGAGCGCCACCGGGGAAAAGCTCCGTCTCAAGCCGGGGCTCTCCGAGGAGGGCTACAGCGAGGACCCCTCCCGCGCCGGGCACCACCTCGATCGCCTCCTCGAGCGGGGCATCCCGGCGGCCCTCTGCAGCCACGGGCCGGTCCTCCCCGATCTCGTCTCCCGGCTCCTCGAGCGGGTCGACCCCACCTTCGCCCCAGGCCTCGTCGGCCGCTCCGTCGTCGAGGACGTCGCCGACAGCGGGATGGCGAAGGGGGAGCTGCTCCTGGCGCACGTCGTCGGCACCGGGGCCGACGCCCGGATCGTGGCCGTCGAGAGGCACCACCCGAGCGATCGCGGCTGATCTCGCGCGATACCCCGAGTCGGCGTCCGGCGCGACCTGAACCACGGAGTGTGCAACCCTCCTTCACCGACTGTTCACCGGAGCGGGCCCCAGTGGACACCGTGGCTCCCTAGGTTCACCGTGTACGACCACGACGGTCGCGGCAACCCACCGTCGCACGTCGTGTCCCACCCCTGTAGAGAGGTCAGACAGACGTGATCCGTTCCACCCGCAGCCGCAAGGCGCTCACCGCCTCCGCCGCCCTTGCCCTGTCCTTCTCCCTGGCGGCCTGTGGCGCCAGCAACGAGGAGAGTGGTGGCTCCGGGGGCGAAGGCTCCTCCGAGGCTGCCGGCTCGATCAAGGGCGCCGGCGCCAGCTCCATGGAGAAGGCCCAGAACGAGTGGATGGCCAAGTTCACCGAGGAGGCCCCGGACGCCTCCGTCGAGTACGCCCCCGACGGCTCGGGCACCGGCCGCGAGAAGTTCATCAACGGCGCGGTGGACTTCGCCGGCTCCGACTCCGCGATGGAGAAGGAGGAGTTCGACTCCGCCAAGGAGAAGGGCTGCACCGGCGAGACGATCCAGTTCCCGATCTACGTCTCCCCGATCGCCGTGGCCTACAACCTCGAGGGCATCGACGAGCTCAACCTCAGCGCCCCGGTCATCGCCGACATCTTCGCCGGCAAGATCAAGAAGTGGAACGACCCGGCGATCGCCAAGGACAACGAGGGCGTCGACCTCCCGGACACGAAGATCACGCCGGTCAACCGCTCCGACGAGTCCGGCACCTCGGAGAACTTCGCCTCCTACCTCAGCGAGGCCGCCCCGAAGAACTGGGAGCACGAGCCCTCCGACGTCTGGCCGATCAAGGGTGGCGAGGCCGCCAAGGGCACCTCCGGTGTCGTCGACACCATCGGTGCCGGCGAGGGCAACATCGGCTACGCCGACGCCTCGCAGATCGGTGACCTCAAGGCCGCGAAGATCAAGGCCGGCGACGAGTTCATCGAGTACAGCCCCGACGCCGCCGCGAAGATCCTCGACAGCGCCGAGCGCACCGACGAGTCGAGCAAGACCGACTACGCCGTCAAGCTCGACCGTGGGAAGGCCGGCGAGGGTGTCTACCCGGTCGTCCTCGTCTCCTACGCCATCGCGTGCACCGACTACGACGACGCCGAGGTCGCCACCACGGTGAAGGCCTACCTCGAGTACGCCATCTCCGAGGACGGCCAGAAGGCCTCCGAGAAGGCAGCCGGCTCGGCCCCGCTGAGCGAGACCTCGCGCAAGAACGCGACCGAGGCCCTGGACCAGATCAAGACCGACTGACCAGCCGGACCCTCAGGGTCGCCTCCGATCGGCCCTGTGGCTGCAGTGCAGTCGCAGGGCCGATCGGCTTGCCGCCCCTCCCGCACCCCTCACCCTGAAGGAAGCAGTAGGAGCTCGTGAGCACCCCAGCCGCAGAAGGGCCTGACCAGGCCCCCCGCCCCAAGGCGGTCCGCCGTCCCGGCGACCGCATCTTCGGAGCACTGTCCGTCGGATCCGGAGGCCTCATCCTCCTCGTCCTCGTCGGCGTCACCGTCTTCCTCTTCTCGGGAGCGTGGGAGGCCCTCACCGCCGACCCGAGCGAGGTGCGCGGCGGTGAGGGGCTCGTCGCCTACGTCGGACCGCTGATCTTCGGCACCCTCCTGTCGGCGATCATCGCCCTCATCATCGCCCTGCCGCTGTCGATCGGCATCGCCCTCTTCATCAGCCACTACGCACCGCGTCGGCTCGCGGCAGGCCTGGGCTACATCGTCGACCTGCTCGCCGCCGTCCCCTCGATCATCTTCGGCCTCTGGGGCATGCAGATCGCCGGCGACGCCGTCCCGGTCTTCACCTTCCTCTTCGACCACCTGGGCTTCATCCCGTTCTTCGACGGGGAGTCCGTGACGACGACCGGTCGCACGATGCTCATGATCGGCGTCGTCCTCGCGATCATGATCCTGCCGATCATGACGGCCGTGAACCGCGAGGTCTTCCTGCAGACCCCGCGTCTGCACGAGGAGGCCTCGCTCGCCCTCGGCGCCACCCGCTGGGAGATGATCCGGCAGACGGTCATCCCCTTCGGCAAGTCCGGTGTCATGTCCGGCGCGATGCTCGGGCTCGGCCGCGCGCTCGGTGAGACGATGGCCGTCGCGATCATCCTCTCGGCCAGCGGCGGCGGCTACTCGTGGGAGCTGCTCACCTCCAACACCCCCGGCACCATCGCGGGTGACATCGCGCTGAACTTCCCCGAGTCCTTCGGTGTCGAGCGCAGCACGCTCTTCGTCTCGGGTCTGGCGCTCTTCTTCGTCACCTTCCTCGTCAACATGTTCGCCCGGTGGATCGTCTCCCGCCGGTCCCAGTTCTCAGGAGCCAACTGATGACCGCCACGACCCCAGACGACGTCCAGGGGCAGGGCCGACTCGAGCAGCCCGTCCGCCTCGCCATCCTCGCCGGGTCGGCCCTCGCGGCAGCGGCCGTGCTCTTCGCCCTCGGCGCGCTCAACCCCCTGACGGTCATCCTCGTCGGCGCAGTGATCTACTGCCTGGTGATCTACGTCAGCTCGCGCATGGTCGAGGGCCACCGCCACGCGACCGACCGCCTCGTCACGGGCGTCGTGACGACGACCTTCCTCCTCGCGATGGTCCCGCTCGTCTCCGTCATCTGGACGATCTTCGTCAAGGGGCTCGGCCGCTTCGACGCCGAGTTCTTCACCTACTCGATGAGCGGTGTCACCCAGGGTGAGATCGGCGGCGCCTACCACGCCATCGTCGGCACCGTCATCACCACGGGCATCGCCACCATCATCTCCGTGCCGATCGGGCTCTTCGCGGCGATCTACCTCGTCGAGTACGGCAACAAGGGCGTCCTCGCCCGCGGCCTGACCTTCTTCGTCGACGTCATGACGGGCATCCCGTCGATCGTCGCCGGTCTCTTCGCCGTCGGTCTCTTCGCCTGGCTCCTCGACGACGCCGCCTTCCAGGCAGGAATCGTCGGTGCGGTCGCGCTCTCGGTCCTCATGATCCCCACGGTCGTCCGGTCGAGCGAGGAGATGCTTCGCCTCGTCCCCAACGAGCTGCGGGAGGCCAGCTACGCCCTCGGTGTCCCGAAGTGGCTGACGATCGTCAAGATCGTCCTGCCGACCTCGGTCGCCGGGCTCGCCACGGGCATCACCCTCGCCATCGCCCGGGTCATGGGTGAGACCGCTCCCCTGCTCATCACCATGGGTGCGGCGAAGGCGGTCAACTTCAACCCCTTCGACGGCTCGATGTCCTCCCTCCCCCTCTTCTCCTACAGCTCGTACGCCACGGCAGGAGGCGACCAGGCGCTCATCGACGCCGCCTGGACCGCCGCCCTCGTCCTCATGGTCATCGTCATGGTGCTCAACATCGTGGCCCGCCTCATCTCCAAGTTCTTCGCCCCCAAGACCGGTCGCTGACACCCAGCAGTTCAGACCAGACAAGGAATCACGACGTGTCCAAGCGCATCGACGTCAAGAACCTCGACATCTACTACGGCGACTTCCTCGCAGTGAAGGACGTGACCGTCACGATCGAGCCGCGGTCGGTCACCGCCCTCATCGGCCCCTCGGGCTGTGGCAAGTCGACCTTCCTCCGCTCGCTCAACCGGATGCACGAGGTCATCCCGGGGGCGTACTGCAACGGTGAGGTCGTCATCGACGGCGAGAACCTCTACGGCAAGGGTGTCGACCCCGTCATGGTCCGCCGCAAGGTCGGCATGGTCTTCCAGAAGCCCAACCCCTTCCCGACGATGTCCATCTCGGAGAACGTCCTGGCCGGGGTCAAGCTCAACAACAAGCGGATCAAGAAGTCCGACGCGGACGACCTCGTCGAGAGCAGCCTCCGCGGCGCGAACCTCTGGAACGAGGTCAAGGACCGGCTCGACAAGCCCGGCTCCGGTCTCTCCGGTGGTCAGCAGCAGCGCCTCTGCATCGCCCGGACGATCGCCGTGAAGCCCGAGGTCGTCCTCATGGACGAGCCGTGCTCCGCCCTGGACCCCATCTCCACGCTCGCGGTCGAGGACCTCATCGCCGAGCTCAAGGAGAACTACACGATCGTCATCGTCACGCACAACATGCAGCAAGCCGCCCGCTGCTCCGACCGGACCGGCTTCTTCAACATCGAGGGCACCGGGAAGCCGGGGCAGCTCGTGGAGTTCGACGACACGGGCAAGATCTTCAACAACCCGAGCGAGAAGGCGACGGAGGACTACATCTCCGGCCGCTTCGGGTGACGGACTCCCCCTTCGGGGGTACGGGGGATGGACGACGACGGCCGGCGGATCCGACAGGGGGGATCCGCCGGCCGTCGTCGTCCCCGCCGGGACGGGATCAGAACCCGAGGGCGGGAGCGAGCACGAGCATGCACACCGCGGCGGTGATCCCCGCGCCGGGGAAGGTGAGGACCCAGGCGCCGACGATGTTCTTCGCGACTCCCCACCGGACCGCCTTGAGCGAGCGCGTGGACCCGACGCCCATGATCGCCGCGGTGATCGCGTGGGTCGTCGAGATCGGTGCCCGGAGCGCCGTCGCGACGTACAGGATCGAGGCCGCCGTGACCTCGGCGGCGAAGCCCTGCGGCGGGTCGAGGTGGATGATCCCCCGGCCGAGGGTGCGCATGATGCGCCAGCCACCGGCGTATGTCCCCATCGAGATGACGACGGCCGACATGACGAGCACCCACATCGGGATGTGGTGGTCGTCGCCGTCCTGGTAGCCGGCGACGGTGAGCGCGAGGACGACGACACCCGCGGTCTTGGCGGCGTCCTGCATGCCGTGACCGAAGGCCATCGCCGCGGCGGACGCCGTCTGGGCCATGCGGAAGCCGCGCTTCGTCCTCCCGGGATGGGCGTC
This sequence comes from Candidatus Janibacter merdipullorum, assembly GCA_019116945.1. GTDB lineage: Bacteria > Actinomycetota > Actinomycetes > Actinomycetales > Dermatophilaceae > Janibacter > Janibacter merdipullorum. The sequence goes on from DXAR01000192.1 coordinate 8,759, forward strand.
CCGGAAGACCCGGAGGATGAGCCTCATGACGAGGAAGCCGAGGATGATGCCGACGACCGGCGAGAGGACCATCGGGATGATGACCTTCTCCACGATGCCCGTCCACTTCACGTCCGCGCCGGCCGCGATGGCTGCCCCACCGAGCCCACCGATGAGGGCGTGCGAGGAGGAGGACGGCAGCCCGAACCACCAGGTGAGCATGTTCCAGCCGATGGCCCCGAGCAGGGCGGCGGCGCAGAGCACGAGACCGAGGTGACCGTCGGGTGCGGCGATGATGCCCTGCCCGACGGTCTCGGCGACCTTGGCGCCGAAGAAGGCACCGAAGAGGTTGGCGACGGCTGCCATCGCGAGCGCGGCGCGCGGGGTCAGCGCCCGCGTCGACACCGACGTCGCGATGGCATTGGCGGCGTCGTGGAAGCCGTTGGTGTAGTTGAAGCCCATCGCCAGCAGCGTGACGAGGGCGACGGGGATGAGCTCCGCCACCGCTCAGGACTCCTTGATGGCGATGCTCTCGACGCGGTGCGCGACCTGCTCGAAGCCGTCTGCGGACTGCTCCAGCCGCTCGATGATGTCCTTGTGCTTGATGACCTCGACCGGGTCGGTGATCCCACCGCCGAAGAGGTCCCGGAGCAGCCCGCGGTAGATGGCGTCGCCCTCGTTCTCCAGTCGGTTGATCTCCACCCAGTAGTCGCGCAGCTCCTTCATCGACGCCAGGCGGGGCATCGCCTCGGCCGTGAGCTGGGCCATCCGGACGATGACATTCATCTGGGCGGTGACGTCGGGCATGAGCCCATCCATCCGGTAGAGGACGACCATCTGGCCGACGGCCTCCAGGTCGTCGGTGCAGTCGTCGAGGGCTGCGGCCAGCTCGACGATGTCCTCGTGGTCGAAGGGGGTGACGAAGCTCGAGTTCACCGTGCGGATGATCGCGTGGGTCGCGTCGTCGGCCTCGTGCTCGATCTCCTTGAGCCGGACCGCGATCGCCTCCCGCTCCCCGGGTGGGGACCCGAGGAGCAGGGCGAGCTGCTCGCTCGCGGCCACGGTGTGGCGGGCGCTGTCGGCAAGCAGCTGGTAGAGGACATGGTCCTTGGAAGTCGGTCGCAGGATGCCCACAGGCGTTGATCTCCGGAATCAGGGGGTGCATCGACACGGGTCGAGACCAGCCTAGAACCGCTCGGCCACTTCCGCGTCATCGGTCGTTCACCGCGCGTCGCCCGGGAGAGTGCACCGGGCCGGGAGCGCCTCACGGCGCACGGCCGCTCGTGGCGGCGTATTTTGGGACCCGGGGCTACCGCGGCCCGGTGCACTCCCCCAGCCTAACGGCGACGAAGGTCACGATGTTCCCGCCGGGAGCCGACGGCCGGCTGTCAGCGCAGGGACCCGGACCGCCACAGCCGAGCGCTGGCCTCGAGGTCCTCCGCCGTCGTGACCATGGCCGCGGCCGAGTCCACGTCGCCGTCCTCGAGGTGGGCCCGGCCGGTGGCCACGACCCGGCAGAAGGCGGCGGCGCGCTCGAGCGCGACCGCGAGGTCACCGTCGAAGACCCCTGAGAGGATCCGGTCGGACAGGTGCCGGACCTCGTCGACCCCGGGCGGCTCGATGACGCCGGTGATGACGTGGTTGACCTGCGCGACGGCCATCCCGGAGCTGTAGTCCCGCGCTGCGGCCTGAGGCTGACGCTGGACCCACTCGCGGAGCAGGTACATCCGCCACAGCGCCCCGGGCAGGCTTCGTGGGGGACGACCCGACCAGAGCTGGGCGAGGGTGTCGATGCCGAGGTCGTCCACGAGGCGGACGAGGCGGTCGGTCGTCGCCGGGGAGGCGTCATCGCGGCCGGCGGTCACGACCGTGAGGGCGGCGGTGTGGGCCGCCTCGGCCGTCTCGGCCGGGTCGGGGAGGGTGCCCCCGTGCGCCTCCATCGCGTCGGGACCGAAGTGCAGGGGGCGGCGGGGGCGGCCGGCGTCGCCCACGGCTCAGCTCCGGTTGCGGTTGAGGAGGGCCCGCACGAGCGTCACCGCCTCGGACTGCGACAGCTCCGTGCGCGAGGTCTCCCAGGACGCGTGGAGCAGGCGACGCATCTCGGAGTTGGCCCACAGGTGCTGGCCGCCGAGGTTGTCCGCGGCGTCCCGCAGGGCGGCGTGGACGTTCCCGTCCGGCGCCAGCTCGGCGATGCCCCAGTCGTCGGCGGTGGCCGCGTCGAGCGTGCGCCCGCCCAGCCCGAAGGAGAGCGCGCGCTGCTGACCGATCGCCCGAGGCAGCAGCCAGGCCAGCCCCGGGTCAGGGGCACCGGTCCCTCCCTTCGGCGGGACGCGGAAGGTGGCGTCGTGGGAGCAGAAGGCGAGGTCACCGGCGAGCACGAGGCCGAGGCCGGAGCCGGCAGCGAGGCCCTGGACGCCCACGAGGACGAGCTTGGAGGAGGAGTTGAGCAGGGCGAAGAGCTCCTCGAGTGCGGCGGCGAGCTCGAAGACCGCGGTCGTCGGGTCCTCGGCCCGCTCCGCCTCGCTCGTGTCGGACCCGACGCAGAAGTCGGTGCCGGTGGCGGTGAGGGTGAGGATGTCGACGTACGGGTCGGCGAGCGCGCGGTGGACGGCCTCCTTGAGGGCGCGAGCCATCTCGAGGTCCAGCGCATTGCCGGCCTCGGGCCGGTCGAGGACGATCTTGGCCAGTCGGTGCGATGCTGCGTACGAAACTCCCACGCGTCCAACCATAGCCACGTGTGCCGTGGGGCCCGAAGTGCTCAGGTCACCCCTCCCCCTTCGGCTCGAGGTCGAACTCCGGCTCGATGTCGCTCTCGGGCACCAGCGCGTGCTCCTCGAGACCCTTGCGCAGCTGCTCCGCGGAGTCGATGTTCAGCGGGCTGCTCGTCCAGGCCGAGATCGGCAGGTTGAGGTAGCGCTTCTCCTTCACGGCAGAGAGGTCCTTCGTCGCCGGGTTGGACTCGAGGACCTTGACCTTCTGCTCGAAGGTCTGGCCGTCGTAGTCGACGAAGGCGAAGTAGTCCGGCTCGGCCTTCACCAGCCGCTCCCAGGAGACCTCGGTCCACGTGTCCTCGACGTCCTCGGTGGCGTTCTTCGCGCCGGCGGCCTCGATGATCGCCTGCGGCCCGCCGAAGGACCCCGAGGTGAAGATCTCCTTGGTCCCCGAGTCGAAGAGGAAGACCGTCGGGGCCTCGTTGGCCTGCGGGGCCTCCTCGAGCACCGTCAGCCGATCCTTGATGTCCGTCACGACCTCGTCCGCCTCGTCCTCCTTGCCCGTGATCTCCCCGAGGTTCTCCATGTCCGCATAGAGCGCCTCCCACGGCGGCATCGTCCCGCGGGCGCCGCCGTCGTCCTGCCGGCACGACTCGGAGAGGACGTAGGGCGCGATGTCGCGCTCCTTGAGCGTGTCCGGGGTGAGCTTGTTCTCCTCGCGGTAGCCGTAGTTCCAGCCGGCGAGCATGACGTCGGGGTCCTGCGCGATGACGTTCTCCATCGTCGGCTGGTCCTTCGTGGCGACGTTCAGACCGTCGACGACGTCCTTGCCGTAGGCGGTCGATAGCGCGACCTTGGTGTCGCTGAGCCCGCTGACCCCGGCGACCTGGTCCTCGGCCCCCAAGGCGAGGACCATCGCGAGCATGTTGCCGTCCCCGCCGACGTACATCCGCTCCGCGGGTGAGGGGAAGGTCTCCTCCGCACCGCAGTTCGTGATGGTCACCTCGGCGGCTCCTTCGTCGGAGGACGGGCCCTCACCGCTCCCGCACGCGGCGAGGAGTGAGCTGGTGAGGAGCAGGACACCGGTGGCGCGCACGGCGCGGTGGAGAGAGGTCATGAGACTGCCTTTCTGCGGTCGGTGGCCGGCAGGGCACCGGTACCGAGGACGAGGTGGACCCTGCCGGTGACGGGGTCGGTGAGGTGGGTCGCTTCGACGTCGAAGACCTGTCGGAGGGTGCTGGGGTCGAGCACTGCGGCCGGCGAACCCGCAGTGAGGAGACTTCCCTCGTGCAGCACGGCCACCTGGTCGAAGTGGGCGGCGGCAAGGGTGAGGTCGTGGACGGCCGCGACGACGGTCCGCCCGAGCCCGCGGATGGTCTCCATGAGCTGGATCTG
>DXAR01000193.1 GCA_019116945.1 Candidatus Janibacter merdipullorum
GGGGTGACCGGGGTTAGACTCTCGCAGTCCCCTTCGGGGGATCCCACTCGGGGCTGTAGCGCAGTTGGTAGCGCACCTCCATGGCATGGAGGGGGTCAGGGGTTCGAATCCCCTCAGCTCCACCAGTGGTACACGAAGGCCCGGACCGGTAGGTCCGGGCCTTCGTCGCACCGTCTAGCGTGTGCGCATGCCGCAGGAGAGCAGCCGCCCGGTCGCGGCCGGAGTCGTCACGGCCCTCGTCGGCTTCACCAGCGCCTTCGTCGTCGTCCTGCAGGGCCTGACCGCCGTCGGCGCCACCCCCGCCCAGGCCGCCAGCGGGCTGCTGGCCGTCACGATCCTCATGGGGCTGGGCTCGATCGTGCTGTCCGTGACGACCCGCCGGCCGATCACCGTCGCCTGGTCTACGCCGGGCGCCGCGCTGCTCGGCTCGAGCGGTGCCGTCGACGGCGGGTGGCCGGCCGCCGTGGGTGCCTTCGTCGTCACCGGCGCGCTCGTCGTCGCCACCGGGCTCGTCCCCGCCCTCGGCGCGCTCATCACCCGGATCCCGGCCTCTGTGGCGCAGGCGATGCTCGCCGGCATCGTGCTGCAGCTGTGCCTGGGTCCGGTGACGGGCATGGCGGCCAACCCGTGGGCCGTGGGACCCGTCGTGCTCGTGTGGCTCCTCGCGCTGCGCTTCCTGCCCCGGTGGGCCTCACCCCTCGCCTTCGTCGCTGCAGCCGTCGTCATCGTCGTCCACCTCACGTCGATGGGAACGCCCATGGACGCCGCGGCCCTCGTGCCGCGACTGGAGATCACCGCGCCCGCCTTCACCCTCGGCGGCCTTGTCGGCATCGCCCTGCCGCTCTACCTCGTGACGATGGCCTCGCAGAACGTGCCGGGTGTCGCGGTCATGCGGGGCTTCGGCTACGAGGTGCCGTGGCGGCGCTCCATGCTCGTCACCGGGGCGGGCACCCTCCTCGGGGCGCCGGCCGGTGGCCACGCGATCAACCTCGCGGCGATCAGCGCCGCGCTCGCCGCGGGGCCGGAGACGGGGGAGGACCGCTCGCGCCGGTGGATCGCCAGCGTCACCTCCGGCATCGTCCTCGTGCCCGTCGGCATCGCCTCGGCGGCGCTCGCGACCCTCGTGTCGCTGGCGCCGGAGGGGGTCGTCCCGGCCGTGGGGGGCTGGCCTTCGTCGGGACGCTGGCGGCCTCCCTACGCGCTGCCCTGGAGGAGCCGGCGGACCACGTGCCGGCCACCGTGACCTTCGCCGTCGCGGCCTCAGGCGTGGCGGTCGCGGGGGTCAGCGCCGCCTTCTGGGCCATCGTCGCGGGCCTGGTCGTCAGGGGTGTCTTGCGCTAGCACCGCGCGCGTACATGATGAGGGGGTGAGCACCGTCCACACGATCGGTCACTCGACCCGCCCCATCGACGAGTTCATCGCGCGGCTGCGCGGGCTCGGCATCACGCGTGTCGTGGACATCCGCACCGTGCCCAAGTCGCGGCACAACCCGCAGTACTGGCACGACGCGCTCGAGGCGTCCCTGGCGCAGGCGGGTCTCGGCTACACGTACGTCAAGGAGCTGGGCGGACTGCGCAAGCGCCGACCGGACTCGGTCAACACGCAGTGGCGCAACGCATCCTTCCAGGGCTACGCCGACCACATGGGCACCGAGGAGTTCGAGCGGGGTCTGACCCGGCTGCTGGAGATCGCCGAGGAGGAGTCGCCGGTCATCATGTGTGCCGAGGCAGTGCCGTGGCGCTGCCACCGCTCGCTCGTCGGTGACGCGCTGCTCGTGCGGGGCGTCACCGTCCTGGACATCATCGGGGACGGCGCGCCCAAGGAGCACACGCTGACCTCCTTCGCCGTCGTCGACGGCACCCGTCTGACCTACCCGGGTACCGCCGACGAAGGAGTGAGCCTCGACGAGGAGTGAGGCTCAGCGGGCCTGCGAGTGGTACTCGTGGTTGGGGACCATGCCCAGAGCGCTCGAGACGCGGTTGGTCATGTTGAACATCCCGATCACCTGGACCGCCTCGAGGATCTCGTGGTCGTCCAGACCGGCCTCGCGCATCGGCTCCAGGTCGGCGGCCTCCACCGACCCCGGGGCCGTGGTGAGCAGCTCGGCGTACTCCGCCATCGCCCGCTGACGATCGCTCAGCTCGGCCTGGCGCCAGTTGACGGCGACGAGGTCGGCCATCACCGGGTCGCCCGAGTACTCGCGCAGGGCTGCTCCGTGGGAGACGGCGCAGTAGGTGCACTGGTTGATGCCGCTGACGACGACCGCGATGAGCTCGCGCTCGGCATTGCTCAGGTGGCCCTCCTTGTTGACCAGGAGGTTGAAGTACTTCCACCACGCCTCGAACTGGGCGCCGTTGAGCGCCTGTGCACGAAAGACATTGGGGATGAAACCGAAGGCCTCCTTGGACTTCGTCCACAGGCGCTGCACGCCCTCGGGCACGTCGTCGACGTCGGGGACACGGAGGAAGGAGATCGCACCCTGTTGTTGACCCATGACGGCAACGTACCGGCTCCGTGAGGGTGCACGATGGGAGGGCACATCCCCCGTCGAAGGAGTCGTCATGGAATCGCTGTCGTTGACCGAGCTGGCGCAGGAGCACCTGGGCAAGGCGCGAGAGGGGTCCGCGGGGCGCAGCGCCGTGACGGTCCACGGGCACCATGACTTCGTGCTGCGCCAGACGCTCATCGCCCTGCTGCAGGACAAGGCCCTCGCCGAGCACGACAGTCCGCGGGAGGCGACGCTGCAGGTCCTGCAGGGTCGGGTGCGGCTGACCGCCGGGGAGGCGACCTGGGAGGGCGGCGCGGGCGAGCTGCTCATCATCCCGCCAGCCCGTCACGACCTGCTGGCACTGGAGGACGCCGTCGTGCTGCTGAGCGTCGGCACCGGGGCGTGACTCCTGCTCGCACGCTCGTCGCCCTCGGCGCGCTGGGTGTCGTCCTCGGTGGACTCGTCGCGGCCGTCACCGGGCCGATGGACTGGGCGAAGGGGAGCTGGGCTGCGGCCTATCTCGTACTCGTCGTCGGTGTGGCCCAGTACGTCATGGGTCGGTTGCGAGCGGTCGACGCCACGAGTGACCGGGTCGGTTGGGTGCAGGTGGCCGGGTGGAACCTCGGCAGCCTCCTGGTCATCGGCGGCACCCTCGTCACGACTCCGCTGCTCGTCGACCTCGGGTCGGTGCTGCTCGTCGTCGCCCTGGTCCTCGCACTGCGAGCACGAGTCGCACGAGTGCCGGCAGCGGCCGCGCTGGCCTACCGCGCGATGCTGCTGGTGCTCGCTGTGAGCATCCCCGTCGGCATCGTGCTGTCCCACCTGCGCAGCTGAGCGACGCGCGGCAGACCGTCAGCGGATCCCGAAGAGCCGAGCAGCATTGTCGTGCAACACCTTGCGCTCCCAGTCCTCGCCCAGGCCAAGCCGGCGGACCGCGTCCACCGCGTGCTCGTAAGGGTAGGGGATGTTGGGGAAGTCGCTGCCGAAGAGCACCCGGTCGCCGAGCGCGACGAGGTCGTCCATGCGCTCGCGGGGGAAGGGTGACGTGGCCTGGGTGAAGTCCGTGAAGGCCATCGTCGTGTCGAGGTGCACATCGGGGTGCTCGGCGCAGATGTCGAGGAAGTCGCCGTAGTCGGGCATGCCCATGTGGGCGATGACGAGGGTGAGGCCGGGGTGGCGCTCGAGCAGCTCGCGCACCCCTCGGGGACCGGTGTGGGCGCCCGGAACGGGCCCGTTGCCGGCGTGCGTGACGACCGGGGTCCCCGAAGTCTCGAGCTGGGACCACACCTCGGTCAGCCGCGGGTCGGTGAGCGCGAAGTCGCCGACCTGCACGTGCACCTTGATGATCCGCGCCCCGGCGTCGAGTGCCAACCGAAGATACTCCGGCGCCTCCGGCTCGGGGTAGAAGGTCGCCGAGTGGATCGCCTCGGGCACCCGCGCGGCGAAGTCCGTGGACCAGTCGTTGAGCCACGCGGCCATGCCGGGACGGTGGGCGTAGTTGAGCGAGGGGAAGGCCGTCACCCCGAGGGAGCGCAGCGTGGCCAGTCGCTCCTCCTCGTCGGTGCGGTAGGTGATCGGCCACGGCCGCCCGGTGAGCGGCCCGGCCGAGTCGAAGTAGGCCCACACCTTGTCGAGCACCCGCTGCGGCATGAAGTGGGTGTGGACGTCGATGATCCCGGGCAGCCCGAGGGAGGTGAGTCGGTCGGACGTCATGGTCCACACTGTGCCAAAGACCGTCGCCAGGAGGATGGATGTCCCTGCCGGAGATCACCGCCCCGGTGTCCTTGACCCGCACTGACGGCCGGCTCAACCCGGCCGCCGTCGGTTGGGCCCGTCAGCCGCTCGTCGAGACCGCCGGAGTCAAGCGAGGGCGCGGGCGCACCAAGCGCTGGGAGTACTGGGGTGTCGTCACTGACAACCACCTCGTCGGCGTCACCGTCTCGTCCATCGACTACGCCGCGGTCCACGAGGTGTGGATCCGTGAGATCGACAGCGCCCGCGAGTGGCACCGCACCGCGACGGTCCTGCCCCCGCGGGGCGTGACCCTGCCGGAGAGCCTGGGGCGTGGCCCCGTCCGGGCACGGACCCGCGGGCTCGCCGTGGACATCGACGAGGTCGCGGGCGGCACCCACCTCCGGGCCAGCATCGAGGGAGCGGAGATCGACATCGTCGCCGCCCTGCCTCCGGGGCACGAGCGCCTGGCCGTCGTCGTCCCGTGGAGCGAGACCCGGTTCCAGTACACCGTCAAGGACGTCGCCCGTCCGGCGAGCGGAACCCTCACCCTCGACGGCCGACGCGTCGAGCTGCCCGAGGGCCGGAGCTGGGCCGTCCTCGACCACGGCCGCGGGCGGTGGCCCTACGACATCCGGTGGAACTGGGGAGCCGGGGCGGGCACGAGCGGTGACCGCACGATCGGGATCCAGGTGGGCGGCCGGTGGACCGAGGGCACCGGGTCGACGGAGAACGCCGTGGTCATCGACGGGCGGGTCCACCACATCCCGGTCGAGCTGACCTTCGACTACGACATCGCCCGCTGGCGCACGCCGTGGCGGATCTCCGGTGGTGGGCTCGAGGCGACGTTCACCCCCTTCCACCTCAAGGCCACCCACCGCAACCTCGGGCTGCTCGCAGCGCACACGGACCAGTGCTTCGGGCACTGGTCAGGGACTTTCACCGATCCCGAGGGGACAGTCACCCCCTTCGCCGACCTCGCCGGGTGGTGCGAGGAGGTGCACAACCGCTGGTGATCGGGGGCCAAGTAGTGTGGGCCCGACCCTCAGACCCCCGGGAGAACTAGCACCGATGAGCGAGACGCCCTACCGCTACACCGCGGAGATGGCCGGCCGGATCGAGACCGGCTGGCAGGACCGTTGGGAGGAGCTCGGGACCTTCCGGGCGCCCAACCCCGCCGGCCCCTGGGCCGAGCCGGAGCGCGTGCGCGAGCACGACGGCCACATGCTCATCCTCGACATGTTCCCCTACCCCTCGGGCGCGGGCCTCCACGTCGGTCACCCCCTGGGCTACATCGCCACCGACGTCTACGCGCGCTACCAGCGGATGCTCGGCAAGAACGTCCTGCACTGCCTGGGCTACGACGCCTTCGGCCTGCCCGCGGAGCAGTTCGCCGTTCAGACCGGTCAGCACCCGCGCACGACGACCGAGGCCAACATGGTCGTCATGAAGCGGCAGCTGCGCCGCCTCGGCCTCGGCCACGACGACCGGCGCGCCTTCGCGACGATCGACCCGGACTACTACCGCTGGACGCAGTGGATCTTCCTGCAGATCTTCAACGCCTGGTACGACGAGGACGCCGTGCGGCCCGACGGGGGCCGTGGCCGGGCCCGGCCCATCGCGGAGCTCGTCGAGGCCTTCGCCTCCGGTGAGCGCGCGCTGCCGAAGGGGGAGACCCGCACCTGGTCCGAGCTCTCGCCCAAGGAGCGCTCCGACGTCCTCGACGACTACCGGCTCGCCTACTCCGCCGAGGCGCCGGTCAACTGGGCCCCCGGCCTGGGCTCGGTCGTCGCCAACGAGGAGGTCACCTCCGACGGCCGCTCCGAGCGCGGCAACTACCCGGTCTTCCGGACCAACCTGCGGCAGTGGATGATGCGCATCACCTCCTACGCCGACCGGCTCGCCGACGACCTCGACCGCGTCGAGTGGCCGGACAAGGTCAAGGCCATGCAGCGCAACTGGATCGGTCGCAGCGAGGGCGCCCAGGTGACCTTCACCGCGACCGGGGTCGACGGGACCGAGCACCCGATCGAGGTCTTCACGACCCGACCGGATACCCTCTTCGGTGCCTCCTTCATGGTCCTCGCCCCCGAGCACCCGCTCGTGGACTCCCTTGTCCCGCAGGGTGACTGGCCGGAGGGCACGAAGGCCGCGTGGACCGGCGGGGAGGACACTCCCTTCGCCGCGGTGGAGGCCTACCGGACCGCGGCCAGTCGCAAGAGCGACGTCGAGCGCCAGATCGAGACGAAGGACAAGACGGGGGTCTTCACCGGAGGCTGGGCCACCAACCCGGCCACGGGCGAGCGCATCCCGGTCTTCATCGCCGACTACGTCCTCATGGGCTACGGCACCGGCGCGATCATGGCCGTCCCCTCCGGCGACCAGCGCGACTTCGAGTACGCCACCGCCTTCGAGCTGCCGATCATCCCGACCGTCGACGCACCCGAGGGCCACGAGGGCGCGTGGGGCGGCGACGGGAGGATCATCAACTCGAGCAACGACTCCATCTCCCTCGACGGGATGAGCGTCGCGGAGGGCAAGGCCGCGATCACGGCCTGGCTCGAGGAGCAGGGCCTCGGTCACGGCACCGTCAACTACAAGCTGCGCGACTGGCTCTTCTCCCGCCAGCGCTACTGGGGCGAGCCCTTCCCGATCCTCTTCGACGAGGACGGCGTCGCGCACGCCGTGCCCGAGTCGATGCTGCCGGTCGAGCTCCCCGAGGTCGACGACTACAGCCCGCGCACCTTCGACCCCGATGACTCGAGCAGCCAGCCCGAGCCGCCCCTGGGCCGGGCCACGGAGTGGGTGGAGGTCGAGGTCGACCTCGGCGACGGACCCAGGACCTACCGCCGCGAGACCAACACCATGCCCAACTGGGCCGGGTCGTGCTGGTACTACCTGCGCTACCTCGACCCGGCCAACGACGAGGCCTTCGTCGACCCGGCCAACGAGGCCTACTGGGTCGGCCCGCGGGACGAGGTGGTGCCCGGCGCGCCCGCCGGCACCCGCGACCCCGGTGGCGTCGACCTCTACATCGGCGGCGTCGAGCACGCCGTCCTCCACCTGCTCTACGCGCGCTTCTGGCACAAGATCCTCTTCGACCTGGGGCACGTGAGCAGCGAGGAGCCCTTCCGTCGCTACTTCTCGCAGGGCTACATCCAGGCCCACGCCTACCGCGACGACCGCGGCCAGCCGGTGCCGGCAGCGGAGGTCGAGGAGGACGTCGACGAGCATGGCGCGACGTCCTATCGCTGGCAGGGCCAGCCGGTCACCCAGGAGTACGGCAAGATCGGCAAGTCGCTGAAGAATGCCGTGAGCCCGGACGAGATGTACGAGCAGTTCGGCGCCGACACCTTTCGGGTCTACGAGATGTCCCTCGGCCCGCTCGAGCAGTCCAAGCCGTGGGAGACCCGGGCGGTCGTCGGCAGCCAGCGTTTCCTGCAGCGCGTGTGGCGCAATGTCGTCGACGAGCAGACCGGTGAGGTGCGGGTCGCCGACGTGGCCCTCGACACCGACACCGAGCGCCTGCTGCACCAGACGATCGCGGCCGTGAGCGAGGACTACGGCTCGCTCGGCTTCAACACCGCGGTCGCCCGGCTCATCGAGCTGAACAATGCTCTCACCAAGCTCGACACCGTGCCGCGCGAGGCCGCGGAGGCGCTCGTGCTCATGGTGGCGCCGCTGGCCCCGCACCTCGGGGAGGAGCTGTGGTCCCGACTGGGGCACGAGGAGTCGCTGGCCCACGCGCCCTTCCCGACCGCCGACGAGGCCAAGATGGTCGAGTCGAGCGTCACCTGCGTCATCCAGGTCAAGGGCAAGGTCCGCGACCGAATCGAGGTCCCCGCCGACATCAGCGAGGCCGACCTCGAGGCCCTGGCCCTCGGCCGGGACAAGGTCCGCGCGGAGACCGAGGGTGGGGTGCGCAAGGTCATCGTCCGCGCACCCAAGCTCGTCAACGTCGTTCCGGCCTGACCGGGTGCTCGGAGAGGATGGAGACCCGGTTGTAGGCGTTCATCGTCACGGCCGCCCACTCGACGGCGGTGAAGGCCTCGTCGCCGAGGGTGTCGTGGGCGGCGGTGAGCGCCGCCCTTCGCTCCTGCGGGTCGGGCAACCGGGTGACCGCCTCGGCGATGGCCAGCACCGCGCACTCCACGACGTCGAAGAGCGCTGACTCCGACCACGCCGGGAGCTGGGCGAGGCGCTGGGCGGTGGCGCCCGCCTCGCTCGCCTTGCGGCTGTGCAGGTCGAGGCAGAAGGAGCAGCCGTTGAGCTGCGAGATCCGCACGTTCATCAGCTCGACGGTCTGCCGGTCCACCCCGGCGGCCTCCACCGCGGCGGTCACCTTGAGGGCCAGGGCGTTGAGCGCCTTCCACGCCTCCGGGTCGGATCGGTCGAGGAAGGGCATCCGTGCGGGTGCTGACATGGCCTCAGGTTAATGCGGACGGTGCGCCTCGGGAGGGACCGCTCTCGATACGCTCGGCCTCGTGAACATCGCCCTCGTGACGGACTCCACCGCCTCGCTGCCGCAGGACCTCGGCCGCGAGCACGGGATCCGCGTCATCCCGCTTCACGTCGTCGTCGACGGCAAGGAGCGGGCCGAGGGCGAAGGGGGAGACCCCGCCTGGGTCGTCGACGCCCTGCGGCGCAAGGCTGATGTCAGCACCTCCCGGCCGGCGCCGGCGACCTTCCTCAGGACCTACGAGGAGGCGGCGAAGGGCGGCGCCGAGGCGATCATCTCCGTCCACCTCAGCGGGAGCCTGTCGGGGACGGTCGACTCCGCCCGCTCGGCCGCGCTGGAGTCCCCGGTCCCGGTCCACGTCGTCGACTCGCGGACCATCGGGATGGTCGTCGGCCTGGCGGCGATCGGGGCCACCCGGGATGCCGCCGACGGGCGCCCCGCGGAGGAGGTCGCCGAGCGCCTCGAGCAGCGGCTCGCCGGCTCGTCGGTGCGCTTGCTCGTGCACACCCTGGAGCGGCTGCGCCGAGGTGGTCGGATCGGCGGTGCGGCGGCCCTGCTCGGCTCGGCGCTCGCGGTCAAGCCGGTCCTGCACGTCATCGACGGGCAGGTCGAGCCGCTGGAGCGGGTGCGGACCGCGGGCCGGGCGATCGCCCGTCTCCAGGCGCTCACCGAGGCCGCGTGCGCGGAGCTGCCGGAGTGGGCCGACGGCGCGGAGATCGCGGTGCAGCACATCGACGCCGACGAGCGGGCGCAGGGCCTCGCCGACGCGCTGGCCGCGGGGGTCGACGGGCCGGTCGAGATGACGACGCTCAGCGCGGTCGTCGCGGCGCACGTGGGCCTCGGGACGATCGGCGTCGCCGTCCTCCCACGCCTGCGCGACTGAGCGCTCTCCACAGCCGCACCCCACCGTCAGGCGTCGTCCACAGCCGCGGCTGCACGTCCCTGCCGAGGGACGGCGCTCCCTAGCGTCACGGGCATGAGTCCACGTGCCAAGGAGCCCTCCGAGCGGGTCGAGTCGATCCTCGAGCTCCCGTCGACCCTCGCCGAGGGGCGCTACGGCGTGAGCCGGCAGGCGATCATCGGGGTCGCCGTCGTCGTCGCGGTCGCCCTGGCGGTGCTCGCCGGTCGCTACCACCTCGCCCGTGAGGAGGCCGCCCCGGACCCGGTGGCTGTCGAGGAGGCGGGGGAGACGGCGGGAGGGACGGCCGGGGAGGAGCCGGGGGAGGAGGCTCCCGCGGCCGGCGGTGAGGCCACCGAGGCCCCGACCGCGGTCACCGTCCACGTCGTCGGGGAGGTCCGACGGCCGGGGGTCGTCACCCTGCCCGCCGGGTCACGGGTGAGCACGGCCCTGGACGAGGCCGGCGGCGAGACCGGCGAGGCCGACCTCACGGGGGTCAACCTCGCCCGGCCCCTCGTCGACGGGGAGCAGGTCCACGTCCCGCGGCCCGGTGAGACGCCCCCGGCCGCGGCCGCGCCACCCGGCGCGCCCGCAGCTCCCGGGGCACCGGCCGGCGAGGCGGGTGCCCCGGTGAACCTCAACACCGCGGACCTCACCACCCTCGAGTCCCTGCCGGGGGTCGGACCCGTCCTCGCCCAGCGGATCCTCGACTGGCGGACGGAGCACGGACGCTTCACGGCCGTCGAGGAGCTCGGCGAGGTGAGCGGGATCGGGGACAAGATCTACGCCCAGCTCGAGCCCAAGGTCGCCGTGTGACCCCGGGGGAGCCGCCGGTCCTCGACCTGCGGCTGCTCCTGCCCTGCCTCACGGCGTGGGCGATCGGTGCCCGTGCGCTCGCCTGGCCCGCACCGACCCGGGCGACGGGTGCGGCGATCGCGGCCCTCGTGCTCGTGCTCCTCGTCGTCGCCGGGGTGCGCTACCGCGGTCGGCATGCCCGGGCGTCCTGGCGGCGCGACGGCCCGGGGGTGCTCGCCCTCACCCTCGTCGCCACCGGCCTCGTCCTCGGGGCCTCCGCCGCCCACGAGTCCACCCGTCGTCTCGGCCCGGTGGACGACCTCGTCGCCGAGGGCGCCGCGGTCCGGGCGGAGGGCGTCGTGCTCACCGAGCCGATCGTGCGGGCCGGACGGGCCACCGGCGACGAAGGGGAGGCCCCACCCGAGCAGGTGATCCTCCGCGTGCGGCTCGAGTCGGTCACCGCCCGTGGCGAGACGACCGCGGTGAGAGCGCCCGTCTTCGTGCGGGCCGACGAGACCTGGACCGAGGTCGGCTGGCACGACCGGATCGCCCTCACCGGCACGCTCTCGCCGGCCGAGCCGGCCGACCCCGAGGTCGCCGCCCTCAGGCCGCGGGGCCCGCCGCGGCCCGTGGGCGAGCGCTCGCCGGTCCGCGCCGCGGCGGAGTACCTGCGCGCGGGGATGCGAGAGGCCGTCGACCCGCTGCCCGGGGACGCCCGGGCACTCCTCCCGGCGCTCGTCATCGGTGACACCTCGACGACCCCGCAGGAGCTCACGGACGACATGCTCGTCACCGGGATGAGCCACCTCTCGGCGGTGAGCGGGTCCAATGTCGCCGTCGTCCTCGCCGCGCTCGTCGGACTCTGCCGCATCAGTGGGTGCCCGCGCCGGTGGCGGCCGTGGGTCGCCGGAGCGGGGTTGGCCTTCTTCGTCGTCCTCGCCCGACCCGAGCCGAGCGTCATCCGGGCCGCGACGATGGGCGCGATCGGGCTCCTCGGCGTCCTCTCCTCCCGGCGCGGCGCGGGGACGCCGACGCTGTGCGCGGCCGTGCTCGTCCTCCTCACCGTCGACCCGTGGCTGGCCCGCTCCTACGGGTTCGTCCTCTCCACGCTCGCGACCCTCGGGCTGCTCCTCTTCGTCCGGCCGTGGTCGGCCGCGATCAA
>DXAR01000194.1 GCA_019116945.1 Candidatus Janibacter merdipullorum
TCCGCTCGCTCGCCTCGTCGGCGTCCCAGCGCTCGACGGTCACCGAGATGACCTCGGCGAGCTCGTCGCCGTAGGTGTTGACGAAGAAGGCGACGATCTCGCCCAGGTGCAGCTCGAGGCGCTCCTGCCAGACCTCGTCCTCGGCGAGGTGCTGCCCCAGATGGGTGAGGAGCTCGTCACCACGCGTCCAGAAGTAGGACTCCTCGTCTGCCATGGCACCCAGGAGCGAGGCGCGCAGCGACTGCCACACGGCGACCGCGCTCGTCGGCACCTGCGGGTGACCGAGAAGGCGCTCCTTGAGCGCCTCGGCGCTCGCCATGACCGTCTCGTCGTGCTGGAGGTCCTCCGCGAGACGCCGGAGGAGGTCGTCCAGGGCCCGCCGCGCCGGGTGCCGTGCGTCGCTGCGCATCTCCCGCAGCCAGCCGAGCGCCTGCTGGTAGGTCCACCCGATGACCCGGTCGTCCAGCCACTCCGGGGACCACCACGGCGCCTTCTCCCCGATGACCTCCGCGAAGAGCGCGGGATTGTCGCTGAGCCACCGCTGCATCTCGTCGATGCCGAGGTCGACGAGGCCGGTGTGGCTGCCCCCGTCGACGATGCCCTCGAGGAGGGACCCGAGGATGGGGCTCACCGGCTCCCGGGCCAGCCGCGGCAGCAGCATCTCGGTGAGGAAGTCGTGGACGTCCGCGTCCTCGACCCGCTCCAGACCGCGGGTGCCGCCACGGGCCACCTCCCGGAGGACCCGTTCCCGGTGACGCGGCTCCGCGAGCCACACCCCGAGGCGCTCCGCGACGTGCGCGGCGGCGAGGCGCTCCCGCGCGATCTCCTCGGTGAGGAAGTTCTCCGAGACGAACTCCTGGAGGCTGCGCCCCAGCTCGTCCTTGCGCTTCTTCACCAGCGCCGTGTGCGGGACGGGGATGCCGAGGGGGTGGCGGAAGAGAGCGGTCACGGCGAACCAGTCGGCGAGCGCACCCACCATCCCCGCCTCCGCGGCGGTGTTGACGAAACCCCACACGCCGTCGTGGTCGAGGCGCAGGGTGGCGACGTACACGACGGCGGCGAGGACGAACAGTCCGGTGGCGACGAATCGCATGCGCCGCAGGCCGGCCCGACGTCGCTCGTCCGCAGGGGACTCCTGGAGGAAGCTCACGGACCCGATCCTCTCTCATCCGTGCGGCCTAGACTCGCGGATGTGGACTTCCTCGACGGCCTGCAGCCCCAGTTCGACCTGACCTACGACGACGTCTTCATGGTGCCCCGGCGCAGTGATGTCGCCAGCCGCCACGGCGTGGACCTGCGCACGAGTGACGGGACCGGGACGACCATCCCCCTCGTCGTGGCCAACATGACCGCCATCGCCGGCCGGCGGATGGCCGAGACGACGGCCCGCCGCGGCGGGATCACCGTCATCCCCCAGGACATCCCCGTCGACGTCGTCGCCGAGGCCATCTCCTTCGTCAAGAGCCGCCACCTCGTCCACGACACCCCGATCACCCTCGAGCGGACGGTCACCGTCGGCGAGGCCCTCGCGCTCATCTCCAAGCGCGCCCACGGCGCGGCGATCGTCGTCGCCGACGACCGCCCCGTCGGCATCGTCACCACGCGCGACCTCGACGGGGTCGACCGCTTCACCCAGGTGCACGAGGTGATGTCGCCGGAGCCGATGACCCTCTCGACCGACGCGGACCCGCGCACCGCCTTCGAGGAGCTGCACCGCACGCGCCGTCGGGTCGCTCCCGTCGTCGACGCCGACGGGCGGCTCGTCGGCGTCCAGACGAGGAAGGGAGCGGTGCGCGCGAGCATGTACACCCCGGCCATCGACGCCGGGGGCCGACTCCGGATCGCCGCGGCTGTGGGCATCAACGGCGACGTCGCCAGCAAGGCGAGGGCCCTGCTCGAGGCCGGCGCCGACGTCCTCGTCGTCGACACCGCCCACGGCCACCAGACGAAGATGCTCGAGGCGCTCGCCGCGGTCCGCGCCCTCGACCCGCAGGTCCCCGTCGTCGCGGGCAATGTCGTCTCCGCCGAGGGCACGCGCGACCTCATCGAGGCCGGCGCGGACATCGTCAAGGTCGGCGTCGGGCCGGGCGCGATGTGCACGACCAGGATGATGACGGCCGTCGGACGTCCGCAGTTCTCCGCGGTGCTCGAGTGCGCGGCCACCGCCCGCGAGCTCGGCAAGCACGTGTGGGCCGACGGCGGGGTGCGCCACCCGCGCGATGTCGCGCTCGCCCTCGCCGCCGGCGCGAGCAATGTCATGATCGGCTCCTGGTTCGCGGGGACCCTGGAGTCCCCCGGCGACCTCGTCACCGACCCCGACGGCCGCAGCTACAAGGAGTCCTTCGGCATGGCCTCGGCCCGCGCGGTGCGCGGACGTACCGCGGAGGACTCCCCCTTCGACCGGGCCCGCAAGGCGCACTTCGAGGAGGGCATCTCGACCTCCCGGATGTACATCGACCCCGCTGGCCCCGGCGTCGAGGACGCCATCGACCAGATCATCGCCGGCGTCCGCAGCAGCTGCACCTATGCCGGCGCCGAGACGCTCGAGGACTTCCACGAGCGGGCCCTCGTCGGCCTCCAGTCGACGGCCGGCTTCGCCGAGGGCCGGCCCCTCCACAGCTCGTGGTGACGACGTGAGGTCCCTCGCCCCGCTCTCGGCGCCCGTGGCGCCCGTCGACGCGCTGCGCCGGGTCGGCTTCCTCCTCGAGCGCTCCCGGCAGCACAGCCGGCGGGTCGAGGCCTTCCGCGGGGCCGCGGCCACCCTCCGCGAGGTCGACGAAGGGGAGGTCGCCCAGCGCGTCGAGGAGGGCACGATCACCGAGCTCGCCGGCATCGGGAAGTCCACGGCCGGCGTCATCGAGCAGGCCGTCCGCGGGGAGCTCCCCGACTACCTCGCGCGCCAGCAGGAGGAGCACGGCAGCCCGCTCGTCGAGGGCGGCGAGGCCTACACCGAGGCGATCATCGGGGACTGCCACCTCCACTCCGACTGGTCCGACGGGGGCAGCCCCATCGAGGAGATGGTCCTCACCGCCGTCGAGCTCGGGCAGGAGTGGATGGTCCTCACCGACCACTCCCCCCGGCTGCGGATCGCCAACGGCCTCTCGGCGGCGCGGCTCGCGGAGCAGCTGACCCTCCTCGGCAGGATCGACGCCTCCCTCGGCGATGCCTTCACCGTGATGTCCGGGATCGAGGTGGACATCCTCGACGACGGCGAGCTCGACCAGACCCCCGAGATGCTCGACCGGCTCGACCTCGTCACCGC
>DXAR01000195.1 GCA_019116945.1 Candidatus Janibacter merdipullorum
CCACCCCAGAAGTCCGGGCGGGGCACGTCCCGGCCCGCGTAGCGGGCCTCGACCTCGGCCCAGGCCCGCTCCAGCGGCGCGCGGCCGTCGATCGGCTGGGACTGGTGCGAGACCCATGCGCTCAGCTGGGAGCCCCGCGGCCGCTCGGCGAAGTAGCGGTCGATCTCGGTCTCCCCGACGCGCTCGGCCCGCCCGCGGAAGCGGATCGCACGGAACATCGCCGGCCAGGTGATCGTGGCCGCGAGCGCCGGGGTCGTCTGGAGATGCTGGCTCTTCGTCGACTCGAGCGAGGTGACGAAGCCCGGCCCCCGCGCGTCGAGGAAGCGCATGAGCACCGTGCGCACGTCCGGCCGGCCGTCGCTGTCCACGGTCGCCACGGCGAAGGACAGCGGCTCCGGGACGTCACCGCGGTCGGCCTGCCGCGCCCGTGCGGTGTCGATCCACGACGAGACGAGGCCGAAGGGAGCGCCCGGCACCTCCCCTTCGCCCAGCCCCTCCCCGGAGTAGTCCACGTGGTCCGCCTGCGGCGGCGTACGGGGAATGATCCCATCTGGCGAGGCGCTCATGGTGCCAGCCTAGGGGCGGGAGGCGGCGACGACCCGGGGCGTCAGCCAGGTCCACACGGTGGCGGCGCCGGCGGGCGAGAAGTGCACGGTGTCCCCGTAGAGCGGGATGCCGTTGACCTCGGGGGTGAAGCCGTCGGCGCAGAGCGCCCCGTGCAGGTCGAGCAGCTCACGGCGCACGCCCTCGGTGGGGGCGGCACCCTCCCCTTCGCCCTCCGCCCATTCGGTGACGGTGCGGTTGACCCACTCGACGTTCTGCGGGTCCGAGATCGCCCCGGCGAACTGGCGCAGCGCGGGGTCGAGCTTGTCCGGGTCCACCTCGCGGCAGGGCATCGTCGCGACCTGCACGTGGGTGACGCCGGCCTCCCCAGCCCGCTGCTCGATGTCGGTGAGGGTCCGCCGGATAAGGGTGGCCAGTTCGGGGCTCCGGGAGGCGAGGACCTCGCCGTCGACCTCGTGGTCGCCAATGAACTGCGCCCCCGGCAGTACGAGCAGGCTGCTCGCGCCGGCCTCCTTGACCTCCTGAGGCCATCCCGAACGCCACTCGTCGCACGAGTCGTCCTCGGGCATCGGCGATCCGTCCGCGATGAGCGGCGCATCGATGAGGTCGCAGCCGATCCGGGAGTGGTTGGTCATCGTCACCCCCGGGTAGGCATCGGGGTCCCAGCCGTCGGCCAGGGAGACCCCGACGGAGTCGCCGAGCAGCGCGACGTCCACCGGCGGGTCGGCCTCGGTGAAGTCCCCGTCGGAGGCGACGAGGAGCGGGACGTCGAGGTCCTCCTCGCTCACCGGCCGGGTGAAGGCGGCGACCGCCACGAGGGCAACGACGGCCGTCATCGCCACGGGAACCCACCACACCGGCGTCTCCCGCCGCCGACGACCGATCCTGCGCCGCTCCAGCCGGGCCCGCACCGCGCGTGGGACCAGCACGCCGAAGCCGTGCTGGAGGACCGGCACCTCGAGCCAGCGGAAGGAGGCGAAGGCGACCCCGACGGTGACGAGGAGCTTGATCGCCGCCGAGACGACGAGCGGGAGCCCGTCGAGCAGCGGACCGAGCCACAGGTGGATCGGCCAGTGGTAGAGGTAGAGCCCGTAGGTCATCTGCCCGAGCAGCACGAGCGGGGGCCAGGCGGCGAGGCGGTTGATGAGCATCGGGCGAGGATCGGTCGCGGTGAGCCCCATGAGCACCGCGCCGACCGCGAAGACGAGCATGCCGCCGCCGGTGAAGAGCCACTCGCTGCGCGGGCCGACGACAAAGAAGGCCGAGAGCGAGATGAGGAGCCCCACCACCCCGAGTGCCTGGGTCGTGGCGAGCGAAGGGCGCCGCCCCAGTCGTCCGCGGTGGTCCCGGCCGAGGAGCACGGCCGCGGCCGCACCGACGAGGAGGGCCTGGGCGCGGGTGTCCGTCCCGTAGTACAGGCGGGCGAAGTCCGTGCCGGAGGTCGCCAGGTGAACGGTCCACGCGGCGGAGGCCACGGCGAGCAGCGCCACGACCGAGAAACGCCCGCCGCGGCTGCGCCGGAAGAGCGCGAAGAGGATGAGCACGAGCAGCGGCACGAGGAGGTAGAACTGCTCCTCCACCCCGAGCGTCCACGCGTGCCGCAGGGGCGAGGGGTTGCCGACCTGCTCGAAGTAGGCGTCGTCCTGGCTGATGAGCCGCCAGTTCTGCACGAAGAAGAGGGACGCGAGCACGTCCCCGGCATCACGGTGGCGGTCGGAGGACCCGACGAAGAGACCGGAGGCGAGGACCGCGGTGCACAGCACGAGCAGGGCGGGGATGAGCCGCTCGGCGCGGCGCTGGTAGAAGCGCAGGACGTCGATGGTCCCGGTCTTGGCGCGCTCGGAGATGAGCAGCCGGGTGATGAGGTACCCGGAGAAGACGAAGAAGTGGTTGATGCCGACCCAGCCGCCGACGAGGGCGGTGACCCCGAAGTGGTAGAGGAGCACGAGCGTGACGAAGAGGCCCCGGTAGCCGTCGAGTGCGGCGAGGCGTTGCGCGCCGGCGGAGGTCGTCAGCTCCCCGGTGAGCCGGGGCAGCCTCACGAGTCGGCCCGGGCGTAGTTCTCGCTGACCTCGCCGAGGACGTAGCTCCAGATCATCGGGGTCGCCTCGGGCGAGAAGTGGAGGTAGTCGTTGAAGACCTGGATGCCGCCGATCTTCTCCGGGTAGCCGTCGGAGCACAGGGCCCCGTGGAGGTCGACGAGCTCGACGTCGTCGTGCTGCTTCGCCCACCCCTCGACGAGCGCGTTGATCTGCTTCGGCTCCTTGTACTCCTCGACGATCTCCGGGCTGGAGTCGAAGACGACGCGGAACTCCTCGGGGATCGACTCCTCGACCGGCTTGCGGCAGGGCACGTTGACGATCTGCACCTGCTCGGCGCCGGCGTCCAGGGCCTCCGTGCGGACGGTGTCGAGGCGGTCGGTGATGAGCTGCTGGTACTTCTCGTCGTCGAGCCAGAGGCGGTCGCCCTCGACGACGTGCGGGACGGCGAGCAGCGGGGAGGCCCACACGAGGAGCACGTCGTCCTCGGCCTCGGTGAACTTGCCCGGCCACTCCTTCTTCATCGTCGTGCACTGCTCGTCGTTGCCCATCTGGAAGCCCGGCGCCCAGCTCATGGGCTCGGAGAGCAGGTCGCAGCCCTCGCGCGAGTAGTTGCTCAGCTCCACGCCGGGGAAGGTCTCCTGCGGGAAGCGCTCGGTGAGGAAGAAGGGCACGGAGTCGCCGTAGACCCCGATCCGGGCCGGGCTCTTCGGCTCGTACTCGGTCTGGCCCTCGACGATCTCCGGTCCGGGACCGGCTGGCACACTGGCCGTGTCACTCTCGGTCTTCGCCTGGGGGGTGCTCTGCGCCACGGCGAGCCCGCCTCCGGCCAGCAGGACGATCGGCAGGGCGACGGCGATCGCGGTGCCCGCCTGGGTCCTCACCTGCGGGAAGAGGCCACGGACCCCCTTCTTGATGATCGGCCGCTCGACGTGCTGGTAGGAGAGGTGGGCGATGCCCATGGTGAGGACCGCGCAGAGGACGAAGTTGACGATGCCATTGCTGCTGAAGCGCCCGTCACCGAAGGCGAGCCAGATCGGCCAGTGCCACAGGTAGAGCCCGTAGGAGAGGCGACCGGCGTAGGCCAGCGGGCTCCACCCGAAGACCGTGTGCACCCAGCTCGGGCGGTCGTCCACGCAGGCGATGACGAGCAGGGCGGAGCCGAGGGCGAAGAAGAACATGCCGCCGAGGTTGAACATCCACCCCGAGTAGGGCCCGACGACGACGAAGGAGAAGACGCTGGAGACGACCCCGATGACCCCGGCGGCCATGACGACGGGCCGCGAGAAGCCCGGGACCTTCCCGCTGGCCCCCGGCGCCAGCCAGACACCGAGCGCGGCACCGATGAAGAGCGCCTGGGCACGGGCATCCGTGCCGTAGTAGACGCGCGGGTAGTCGCTCGCGTCGTGGAAGCCGAGGACCGCGGTCCACACGGCGCTCGCGACGGCCCCGAGGAGGAGGACGAGGGTGATGATGCGCCGCGAGCGCACGAGCGCCATAAGCCCGAGGATGACGAAGGGGACGAGGACGTAGAACTGCTCCTCGATCGCCAGGGTCCACGCATGGCGCAGCGGCGACGCGCCTCCCTGGGTTCCGAAGTACTGGTCGCCCTCGATGACGAGCCGCCAGTTCATGACGTACCCGAGGGTGGCGAGGATGTCGCCGCCGATCTTGCGCCGGACCGCGTCGTCGGCCCAGACGAGGGCGTAGACGGCGATGAAGGTGAGGACGAGGAAGAGCGCCGGAAGCAGGCGACGCGCCCGCCGCTTGTAGAAGGCGAAGGCGTCGATGTCCCCGCGGGTCATCTTCTCCTCGACGAGGAGCCTCGTGATGAGGAAGGCCGAGAGAACGAAGAAGAGGTTGATGCACACCCACATGCCGGCGAGCTGGTCCACCCCGAAGTGGTAGGCCATGAAGCAGAGCATGAAGAGCCCGCGGACACCGTCGAGCGCAGGGCTGTACCCGAGGCGAGATCGTGCCACCGCCGGCTCCTGTGGTGTCGAGGGAACGTGGGCCGCTAAGCGGCAACGGGCATGCTACCGGCCAGTCGTTTCGGCGAGAGTGCAGAATGGGGACAGCAACGACGCGTACGAGGAAGAGGGCAGGATCCATGGCGGATAACGAGGTCAAGCACGGGCTCGAGGGAGTCGTCGCCTTCGAGTCGCAGATCGCCGAGCCGGACAAGGCGGGTGGCGTGCTGCGCTATCGCGGCGTCGACATCAACGACCTCGTCGGCAAGGTCTCCTTCGGCCGGGTCTGGGGACTGCTCGTCGACGACGCCTTCGAGCCGGGCCTGCCGCCCGCCGAGCCCTTCCCCCTTCCCGTGCACAGCGGGGACATCCGCGTCGACGTCCAGTCGGCGCTCGCCCAGCTCGCCCCGCTCTGGGGCTTCAAGCCGCTGCTGGACATCGACGACACCCAGGTGCGTGACGACCTCGCCCGCTCCTCCGTCATGGCGCTGTCCTTCATCGCCCAGTCCGCGCACGGGCAGGACCAGCCGATGGTCCCGCAGGCCCGCGTCGACGAGGGCAAGAACATCGTCGAGCGCTTTATGATCCGCTGGCGCGGCGAGCCCGACCCGCGCCACGTCGAGGCGATCGACGCCTACTTCATCTCCGCGGCCGAGCACGGCATGAATGCCTCGACCTTCACCGCACGGGTCATCGCCTCCACCGGCGCCGACGCCGCCGCCTGCCTCTCCGGCGCGGTCGGCGCGATGTCCGGTCCCCTCCACGGCGGCGCGCCCTCCCGCGCCCAGCACATGATCGAGGGCGTGGAGCGCACCGGCGACGCGACGAAGTACGTCAAGGACGCGCTCGACCGCAAGGAGCGCCTCATGGGCTTCGGGCACCGCGTCTACCGCGCCTACGACCCGCGCGCCGCCGTCCTCCGCGACACCTGCAAGCGCCTCGGCGCCCCCCGCTACGAGGTTGCCCTCGAGCTCGAGAAGGCTGCCATCGCCGAGTTGGCCGACCGCTACCCGGACCGCACGATGGAGACGAACGTCGACTACTGGGCGGCCGTCCTCCTCGACTTCGCCGAGGTCCCCGGCGAGATGATGACGCCGCTCTTCGTCTGCGCCCGCACCGCTGGCTGGTCCGCGCACGTCCTCGAGCAGAAGCGCACCGGCCGGCTCATCCGCCCGAGCAGCAACTACGTCGGCCCCGGTGCGCGCGAGATCTCGGCCATCGACGGCTACGACCAGCTGCCGGGCTGACCCGAGCAGCCCGACGAAGGGATCCCATGCCCAGGATGAGGACCACGGCCGCCGTCACGGCGGCGCTGACGCTCGCGCTCACCGCCTGTGGTGGCGGCGACGGCGGACCGGGCCCGACCGAGGGCGACGCCTTCGGCAACAACACCACGCCGTCCGCGCCCTCGACCTCGGACGGGGACCCCAACACCTCGACGCCCTCGGGCTCCCAGTCGGCGACGTCGACAAAGCCCGACCCCACGGCGACCGCGTCCGAGACGTCGACGAGCAGCTCGTCGACGTCGACGAACACCGGGACCCCCTTCGACCCGGACGAGTTCACCGCCAAGCTCAAGGCCTCCGTCGAGGAGAACCCGACGGTGCGCATCGACGTCGAGGCAACTCTCGAGGGCCAGCAGGGCGTCACCGCCTCCGGCGTCCAAGACCTCTCGGCGGATGCCCTCGACATGGAGGTCGACATGGGCGGTCAGAAGCTCGGCTACCGCCTCGTCGACGGCCAGTACTACCTCTCCCAGCCCCCGAAGTGGGTCCCCGTCACCGAGGACTCGACGAACCCCCTCGTCAAGCAGACCCTCGACCAGATCCAGCTGTTGAGCATGCGCAAGCAGTTCGACGCCTTCGTCGCCGGCATCGAGAAGGCCGGCGACAAGGGCACCGAGGAGATCGACGGCGTGCAGACCCGCCACTACACGGCGACGGTCAACACCGACCGGGCCTACGAGCAGCTCGATGCGGAGAAGGACCCGGGTGCCCCGGACACCCTCATCTACGACGTGTGGCTCGACGAGAACGACCTCATCCGCCAGATGACCTTCACCCAGGACGGCGCGAAGGCGACGCTCACGGCGAAGGACTGGGGCGAGCCGGTCTCGATCGACAAGCCGGCGGACTCCGAGCTGGCCGAGGTCAGCTGACACCCGGGCCCCCCAGCGCCCTCCCGCACGACCTTCAGAAGATCCGGCTCGAGGGGCGTGCGAGACTCGCTGCCGTGAGCGACGACATCACCATCCCGAAGGACCTGCTCCCCCGCGACGGGCGCTTCGGCTCCGGCCCTTCCCTCATTCGCCCCGAGCAGGTCGAGCACCTGACCTCGATCGCGCGCACCGTCCTCGGGACCTCGCACCGGCAGGCGCCGGTGCGCTCGATCGTCGGCGGCCTCCGCGAGGGGCTCGGCGAGCTCTTCGCCCTGCCGGACGGCTACGAGGTCGTCCTCGGCAACGGTGGGGCGAGCGCCTTCTGGGACATCGCCGCCCTCGGGCTCGTGTGCGAGCGCTCCCAGCACCTCGTCTTCGGGGAGTTCTCCGGCAAGTTCGCCGCAGCGACCGCACGTGCCCCCTTCCTCGCGGAGCCGAGCCTGCGCTCCGCGGACCCGGGGTCGCTGACCGAGGCCGTGGCCGAGGCGGGCATCGACGCCTATGCCTGGCCGCACAACGAGACCTCGACCGGTGTCATGGCCCCGGTCGTCCGCCCGGAGGGCATCGACGAGGGCGCCCTGGTGCTCATCGATGCCACCTCCGGCGCCGGCGGGCTGCCGGTCGACATCGCCCAGACCGATGCCTACTACTTCGCCCCGCAGAAGTCCTTCGCCTCCGACGGCGGCCTGTGGTTCGCCCTTCTCTCACCGGCAGCCATCGCGCGGGCCGAGGAGATCGCGGCCACCGAACGGTGGGTCCCGGACTTCCTCTCGCTCACCGCCGCGATCGACAACTCCCGCAAGGACCAGACCCTCAACACCCCGGCCGTCGCCACGCTCGCCCTCATGGCCGAGCAGGTGCGCTGGATCAACGAGTCCGGCGGGCTGGACTTCGCCTCGGCACGGACCGCGGACTCCTCCGGGCGGGTCTACGACTGGGCGACGAAGGGGGCGCACACCACCCCCTTCGTCACGGACCCGGCGGCCCGCTCGCAGGTGGTGACGACGGTGGACTTCGACGAGGCGGTCGACGCCGCCACCATCGCGGCGACGTTGCGCCGCAACGGGATCGTCGACGTCGAGCCCTACCGCAAGCTCGGTCGCAACCAGCTGCGGATCGCGACCTTCCCCGCCATCGACCCCGACGACGTCTCGTCGCTGCTCGCGTGCATCGACCACGTCGTCGACCGCCTCTGACCCCGCATTGCCTAGAGGTCGTGCGGGGCCTCAGATGATCGCGGCGAGGACGGTCACGCCGACGAGGGAGGCGAGCACGGCCCACGTCATGATCCGGCGGAAGCGCGGGGTCATCGGGCGGCCTCGGGCAGGTCGTGCGTCGGTGCGGTCGAGACCCGCACCCGGGGGCGTCGCTGGCTGGAGTAGCTCACCTGGACATTCTCGTGCCTCGCGAGCCAGAAGGACACCGCGACGAGGGTGAGACCGACCGCAAGGGCCCCGATGCCGATCGTCCAGCGCGCCCCGAGGACGTCGCCGACCCACCCGATGATCGGCGCGCCGAGGGGTGTCCCGCCGAAGAAGATCGCCATGTAGAGCGCCATGACCCGGCCGCGCATCTCGGGGTCGGTGCGCATCTGCACCATGGCATTGGCCGTCGTCATCGTCGTCAGCGCCGTGAGCCCGCAGAAGGCCAGGGCCACGGCGAAGGTCCAGTAGGTCGGCGAGAGCGCCGCGGCCGCGGCCGCGGCGGTGAAGCCGACGAGCGAGAGCAGCAGCACGCGGAGTCGCGGGGTGCCACGGCGGGCGGCGAGCAGGGCGGCGCTGAGCGAGCCGACCGCCATGATCGACCCGAGGAGGCCGTACTCCTCGGACCCCTTGCCGAAGACCTGGGTCGCCATGAGCGCGATGGTGATCTGGAAGTTCATCCCGAAGGTGCCGAGGACGAAGATCAGGATGAGGACGAGGACGATGTCCGGGCGCCCGCGGACATAGCGCAGCCCCTCGAGGGCGGACCCGCGGCCGGTGACCCGTGGTGCAGGAGTGAGCTCGCTCGCCGTGAGCATCGTCAGCGCGAGGATGACGGCCGCAAAGGTCAGCGCATTGGCCAGCAGCGTCGGGCCGGTGCCGATGGCGGCGATCATCACCCCCGCCACGGCCGGGCCGACGAGCCGGCCGAGGTTGAAGGAGGCACTGTTGAGCGCCACCGCATTGGCCAGGCGCTCGCGCGGGACCATCTCGGAGACGAAGGTCTGCCGGGCGGGGTTGTCGAAGGCGGTGGCGATGCCGGTCATCAGCGCCAGCGTGTAGAAGTGCCAGAGCTGGGCCGTGCCGGTGATGACGAGGAGACCGCCGACGAGGGCCGTGAGACCGAGGAGGGCCTGGGTGACGAGGAGCAGGAGACGTTTCGGGTAGCGGTCGGTGACCGCCCCCGTCCAGGGGGCGAGGAGCAGCATCGGCAGGAACTGGAGGCCGGTGACGATCCCGAGCGCGGAGGCCGAGTGGTCGGTGAGCTCGGTGAGGACGACCCAGTCCTGGCCGACACGGCCCATCCACGTCCCGACATTGGAGACGATCGCTCCCAGCGCGTAGATGCGGTAGTTGCGGATCGCGAGGGAGGCGAAGGTCTGACTCATCGGGCGGCGATCCTCGCGAGGATCTCGGTGGCGGCGGCGAGGGTCTGCTGCTCGTCGGCGGAGAGCTCCCGGACCCGTTCGGACATCCAGCGGCCGCGCCGGTCGCGGATCTGCCGGAGGGCCTTGCGGCCGTGACCGGTGAGCTCGACGAGGACCCGGCGTCCGTCCTCGGGGTCGTCGTGACGCTCGGCCAGGCCCTCGGCGACGAGGTGGCCGACGGTGCGGGTCATGCTTGGGGCGGACACCTTCTCGATGTCGGCCAGCCGGCGCGGCGTGAGCGGCCCGTCCTCGATCCGCGCGAGGACGGAGAAGTGATGAGGTGCCAGCTCGTCCGTGCTCTCGAAGCGGACCCGCCGGCTGATCCGCATGCACGCCAGCCGGAGGTCCTCACTCAGTGCGGTGACCCCCTCGGGGTCCAGGGGCACGCTTCTCGCCTCGGTCACCGCTCTCCCTTCGCCTGGATGTAGTTAGCACGGCTCATTACCCATGCTAACTACATCCAGTCGCGCCACATTCCCACGGGAGATGCGGCGAAGGGGGGTCACTCGACGCCGAGGAGGCCCTTGATCGGGTCGATGCCGAAGTACAGGACGAAGAGGACGCCGACGAGCCACATGAGCGGGTGGACCGCCGCGAAGCGTCCCCGGACGACCTTGATGAAGACATAGCTGACGAAGCCGGCACCGATGCCCGCAGTGATCGAGTACGTGAAGGGCATGAGGATGATCGTGAGGAAGGCCGGGATGGCGATCTCGAGGTCGTCCCAGTCGATGTCCTTGACCTGCTGCATCATGAGGAATCCGACGAGGACGAGCGCGGGCGTCGCCGCCTCGTAGGGGACGATCGAGACGAGGGGCGAGAGGAAGGTCGCGAGCAGGAAGAGGATGCCCGTGACGACCGAGGCCAGGCCCGTCCGGGCGCCCTCCCCGACACCGGAGGCGGACTCGATGTAGCTCGTGTTGGAGCTGACCGAGGCGGCACCACCGGCAGCGGCGGCGAGGGAGTCGACGACGAGGATCTTCTGCGCATTCGGCGGGTTGCCGTCCTCGTCGAGGAGGTCGCCCTCCGCGCCGACGGCGACCATCGTGCCCATCGTGTCGAAGAAGTCCGCGAGCAGGATCGTGAAGACGAGGAGCATCGCCGAGACGATGCCGATCTTGTCGAAGGAGCCCAGGAGGTTGAACTGCCCGAGGAGGCCGAAGTCGGGGGCGGCCACGACGGAGTCCGGGAGCGTCGGGACGTTGAGCCCCCACCCGGTGGGGTTGACGAGCTTGCCGTCCGCATTGGTCTGGCTGCCCACGTCGAAGACCGCCTCGACGAGGATCGCGAGCGCCGTCGTGCCGAGGATCCCGTAGAGGATCGCGCCGCGCACCCCGCGCACGTGGAGGGTGATGATGACGAAGAGCCCGATGACGAAGACGAGGAGCGGCCAGCCGGCGAGGAAGCCGCCAACGCCCAGCTCACCGAGCGGACCCCCTTCGGCCTTGCGCACGAAGCCCGCGTCGACGAGCCCGACGACGGTGATGAAGAGGCCGATCCCCACGCTGATCGCGGTCTTGAGCGGCGCCGGCACCGCGAGGAGGACCGCCTTGCGGAAGCCGGTGAGGACGAGCACGAGGATGATGAGGCCCTCGAGGACGATGAGGCCCATCGCATCGGCCCAGGTCATCTCCGGGAGCTTGGCGATGCCGAAGGCGACGAAGGCGTTGAGCCCCAGGCCGGCAGCGAGCGCGAGGGGATAGTTCGCCACGATGCCCATGAGGAGGGTCATCACCCCGGCGACGAGCGCCGTCCCGGCCGCGACCATGGCGAGGTTCGGCGCGTCGCCACCCCCGAGGAAGCCGCCGGTCGAGTCCTCCTGGGTGCCGATGATCAGCGGGTTGAGGACAACGATGTAGGCCATCGTGAAGAAGGTGGCGATCCCACCTCGGATCTCACGACCGACGGTCGAACCCCGCTGGGTGATCCGGAAATGGCGCTCGAGGAGGGAACCCCCGGTGGACGAGGGCGCAGGGGTGCTCATGGGCGCACATCGTATTCCCGTCGCGCCCGGGCGCCCTCATCGGCACCGGCGACGGGGGTCAGAGGGTCTCGAGCACCTCGTCGTCGAGGATGGGCGTGCCCACCTTTTCCGGCTGGGGCTCGGGCATGTCGACCTCGGAGTGGGCGCCGCAGCCGTGGTCCTTGCTGACGACCCCGCCGTCGCTCGGGCTCCACTCGTTGGCGCAGACCCCGAAGACGCGCCGCAGCTCGCCGGGCATGGGCAGAAAGTAACCGCAGTCGCCGCACGGGGCCGGCGCCTTGACGGCCACGTCGGCGGTGGGACCGTGCGATCCCTCGTACCAGCGCCGGGCGGCGGCATCACGGCCCTCGGCGGAGAGGACGCGTGGCCGGCCGAGGCCGAGCTCCCAGAGTGCGACCTGGTCGACGTCCTCCTCGCCGGTGGCCTCGAAGCCCGCGACGAGGTGGGGGTCGTCGTCGACCTTGGGCGTGATGTCGCCGGGGCCGACGTCGCCGGGCTCGAGGCGCTCGGACCAGGGAAGCCACTCCGGGGCGAGGACGGCGCCCTCACCCGGCAGGAGCTGGGACTCGCAAACCGTCGCGGTCTTGGCCCGCGGCGCGCGGGTGACGGTGACGCCCCAACGCCAGCCGCCGTACCCCGCGAAGGTCGCCTCGAACCAGTGGGTGCCGAGGCGCTCCCCGTCGAGGGTGAAGCCGACGTGCTCGCCGACGCCCTCCCCCTTCGTCGCCTCGAGGAGCTCGCGGCGGGCGGGCTCGACGGCCGCGGCGAGGACGGAGTCGGTCTTGGTGCGGGGTGCCATGGTCAGCCCTCCAGGTCGTCGGCGACGCGGCGCAGGACCTGGGCGACCTTGGCGCCCTGGCCCTTGTCGGGGTACCGGCCGCGGCGCAGGCCGTTGCCAACGTTGTCGAGGAGCTTGATGAGGTCCTCGACGATGGCGGCCATGTCCTCGGCCGGCTTGCGGTCGCGCTGACGGATGTTCGACGAGACGCTCGGTGCGGGGTCGATGACCTCGACGGACAGCGCCTGGGCGCCGCGGCGGCCCTCGACGATCCCGTAGTCGACCCGGGTCCCACCCTTGATCGTGGTCGTGCCGGCGGGCAGCGCGTTGGCGTGGAGGAAGATGTCCTCGCCGTCGTCGCCGGAGATGAAGCCGAAGCCCTTGTCCGCGTCGTACCACTTGACCTTGCCAGTGGGCACCGTGCACCTCTTGCTCGAGCAGAATTCGTGGGCACACGGGTCCGTGCGCCATCGTCAAGGCTAACCCGTGGCGCCGGGTCCACCCAACGAGATCCCGCCTCCCGAGGCCGCGAAAACCGGGAGGCCGCTGTCGCCGTGGTAGGGCACGATGGATCCCCGTGACCACCATGCCCCGCGACGTGCCCGCCGAGGAGATCGGCTCCGGCCTGTCCGGCTTCTGGCGGGCCCTGCCGCGCGAAGGGAGGTTCCTCCTCTCCACGGTCGCGATCCAGCACCTCGGGCGGGGGATGACCCTCCCCTTCACCGTGATCTACCTCCACGAGGTGCGGCACTTCTCGCTCGACACCGCGGGGCTGATCATGGCGCTGCTCGCTCTCGTGGCGGCGGTCATGGCCGGGCCGATGGGCAGCCTGACCGACCTCGTCGGTGCCCGGTGGATGCTCATCGCCGCCGGCGTCAGCCAGAGTCTCGGCGCCGTGGCGATGGCCTTCGCCACCGCCCTGCCCCTGGCGGTGACGGGCGCGGTGCTCATGGGTCTCTCGGCGAGCATCGGCTGGTCTGCGGGCAACACCTTCATCTCCGCGCTCGTGCGGGGGCCCTTGCGCCAGCGCTACTTCGGGGTGAACTTCGCCCTCCTCAACCTCGGCATCGGGGCCGGTGGGCTCATCGCGGGTGCGTATGTCGACGTCGCCCGACCCATCACCTTCGAGACGGTCTTCTTCGCCGACGCGATCCTCATCCTCATCCCGGGGATCTGGCTGCTCGGCCCGCTGCGCCACGTGCACGCACGCTCGGTCAAGCCACCCGAGGACACCTCCTCGGCGAGCTATGCCACCGTCCTGCGCCTGCCGGGCATGCGGTGGGTCCTCGTCCTCGCGCTCGTCTCGAGCTTTGTCGGCTACGGACAGCTCGAGGCCGGCATCCCGGCCTTCGCCCGCGAGGTCTCCCAGGTGGGCACCGAGGTGGTCGGGTTGGCCTTCGCGGCCAACACCGCGGTCATCGTGCTGCTCCAGTTCTGGGTGCTCCAGCGCATCGAGGGGCACCGGCGCACCCGCGTGGGTCTCGTCATGCTCGGCATCTGGTCCATCGCCTGGCTGGCCTTCGGTGCGAGCGGCCTGCTGCCGGACAGCCTGGCCGCGGCCGTCCTCGTCGTCGCCTTCCTCGCCCTCTTCGGCCTCGGCGAGACCCTCCTCCAGCCGACCCTGCCGGCGATCACCAACGACATGGCCCCCGACCACCTGCGCGGCCGGGTCAACGCCGCCCAGTCCACGGCCTTCATGGCCGGCGGGGTCCTCGGTCCGCTCGTGGCAGGGGTGCTCCTCGACCGCAGTCTCCCGGTGGTCTTCATCGCCGTCGTGCTCACCGGCCTGGCCGTCATCGCCTGGCTCTTCCTGCGGCTCGAGCGCATCATCTCGCCCGAGGTCAACGGCGTCAGCGCACCTCGATCCCCCACTGCCCGGTCCACGTCGACCCGGGCCGAAGCGTGACGAGACCCTCCCCGGAGGAGAAGGCGTCGGGCGGGCAGGAGAGCGGCTCGACCGCGACCCCGGGGCCGTGACCGGCGGGCAGCCCGGCCGGGTCGGCACGCCCGGTGAAGACCTGGACCCAGTCCAGCCCCTGCCCGCCCCAGAGCACGACGCTCCGCTCGCCGGCGTCGAGCGTGACCTCCCAGCAGCCGTCCCCGCCCCGCTCGAGGCCGGTGTACGCGTGGTCGATCGAGCGCTCGGCGAGCGCCGGACCAGACCGCAGGTCGAAGGGAGTGCCGGCCACCTCCGCCGTGCCCGTGGGCAGCATCCGCTCGTCGACGAGCACGACCCGCTCGGCCGGCACGCGCAGCCGGGCGTCGGCCACCGGTGTGCTCCCGAGAGCGAGGTAGGGGTGGGCGCCGAAGCCGACGGGCGCCTCGTCCTCACCGATGTTGGTCACCCGCACGCTGCAGGTCAGCCCGCGCGGGTCCACCTGCCACGCCACCCGGGTCTCCAGCGCGAAGGGGTATCCCGGACGAGGGTGCAGCGTGTGCTGCACGACGACGCGGTCGTCGTCGACCTCGGTGGGGCGGAAGGCCTCCCACCGCACGAGGCCATGACTCGCGTGGCCGGACGAGCGCTCGGTGATCGGGAGCTCGTGGTCCTCACCGGAGAAGCGGTACCGCCCATCCCGGATCCGGTTGGGCCACGGCACGAGCAGCTGGCCACGTCCCGAGGAGGCCATGGCCTCCTGCGGGTAGCCGGCGACGACGTCGACGCCGCCCACGGTCAGGCGGCGCAGTCCGCCGCCGACCTCGACGACCACCGCCTCGACGTCGCCGCTCGTGAGGTGCCACTGCTCGCCGCTCGGGGAGATCGCCATGGGCGCCAACCTACGCACGCCGGTCCCGGCCGTCACGGGGCTCCGCACCCGGTGGACTACCGTGGATCGGTGCGCTCCCTCGCCGAGGACATCCGCCACCGCACCGACGAGGAGCTGGTGGCCCTGCTGGAGCTGCGGCCGGACCTGGCCCGCCCGCAGCCGGCCGACCTGACGGCTCTCGCCGCCCGGGCGAGCACCCGAGCGAGCACGACCCGGGCCATCGACCACCTCGACCTGCCGCACCTCGCCGCGCTCGAGGCATGCCTCGTCGCAGGGGTGGACCCGGCGGCCGTGGCCAGCCTCCTCGGGACGGACGAAGGGCGCGCCGCCGCCCTCATCGACGACCTCACCCGCGCGGCCCTCGTGTGGACCTCGAGCACCGGACCCGAGGTGGTCCGGACCGCGGCCTCCGTCCTGGGCCCCCACCCCGCCGGGCTCGGCCCGAGTGCCGCCTCGCTCCAGCACCCCCTGCCGTCGGACCTCGACGAGGCCATCGCCGAGGCGGGCGAGGACGCGCTCCCGGTCCTGCAGCGGATCGCCTGGCATGGGCCGACCGCCGCCGTCCCCGCCGACGAGGCCGGACGCACTGGGCAGGCCGTGGCCCGACTCGTCGAGACCGGGCTCGTCGCCTCCGTCGACGGCGGGCACATCACCCTGCCCCGCGAGGTGGGCCTGCACGTGCGCGGCGGCCGGCTGCTCGAGACGGCCGTCGACGACCCGGGGGTCGGGGCCGTCCAGCGCTCCCCCGAGGACGTGGACCAGGCGGCTGCCGCCGCGGCCACCGAGGTCGTCGCCCTCGTCGACGAGCTGCTCGACCACGTCGAGGCGATGCGTCCACGGGTGCTGCGCAGCGGCGGGCTCGCCGTGCGGGACCTGCGTGCCCTCGCCGGCCGGATCGACCTCGACGAGCCGGACGCGGCCCTCCTGCTCGAGCTCGCGCTCGGCGCCGGCCTCATCAGCGACGACCGCGCCCTCGAGCCCACCTGGCGGCTGACGACCGAGGTCGAGGCCTGGCGCCCCCTCGACCCGGCCCACCGGTGGTCCGCCCTCGCGATGCCCTGGCTGCACTCCCTTCGCGCCTCCGTCGTGCCGATGCCCGAGGACGGGGCCCGGATCAACGTGCTCTCCGACGGCCGCATCTGGCCGCCGGTACGCGGCCTGCGGCGCGAGGTGCTGACGATCCTCGCCGACCTCCCCGAGGGGTCCGCCCCGGAGGGGGACGAGGTGACCGAGCTGCTGCGGCGCCACCGCCCGCGCCGGATGCCCCGGGAGGCGGCGGAGGTCGTCGCCGGGATCCTCCGCGAGGGCGAGGTCCTCGGGGTCACCGGCCGAGGGGCCCTCGGGAGCGTCGGCCGTTCCCTCCTCGCGGGGGAGGATCCGGCCGACCGGCTGGCCGAGCTCGTCCCCGACCCCGTCGACCACCTCCTCCTGCAGGCGGACCTCACCGCCATCGTCCCCGGCACGCCCGCCCCCGAGCTCGCCGCACTGCTGCGGCGCAGTGCCGTCCTCGAGTCCCGGGGCGGGGCGGGGGTCCACCGCTTCACCGAGCAGAGCCTGCGCGCAGCCCTGGACGGTGGCTGGACCGCGGACGACCTGCTCGAGGCCCTGACCCGCTTCAG
>DXAR01000030.1 GCA_019116945.1 Candidatus Janibacter merdipullorum
GTCCCGGTCGCGAAGCTCGGCCTCATGGTCAACCGGTGGACCCTCGACCGGGTCGCGCGGTTCTGGGGCGAGGGCGCGGCACGCCTCATGGTGCTCACCGCGGCCGTTCTCGACGCCGACGACGCCTGGCGCCTCGGTTTCAGCCAGCGCCGCGGCGACCTCGACGCGGCACTGGACCTCGCCCGCTCCGCCGTGCCGCTCGCCCCGCTCTCCCAGTCCGGCTCGAAGGTCGGCATGCGCTCCCCCGCGGAGCTCGACCCTGCCTACGAGCAAGCCTTCGCGCGCGCCTGGGCCAGCGCCGACCTCGCCGAGGGGCAGCGGGCCTTCACCGAGCGGCGCCCCCCCGCCTTCGAGGGCCGCTGATGCCTACCGCTGACGCGAGCGTCCGCAGCGCGGTCGTCAACGATGCCCCCGCCGTCGGCCAGGTGCAGGCCCTCGTGTGGCAGGAGGCCTACGACGGCATCGTCCCGCCGCAGGTCCATGCCGCCTTCGATCCCCGGTCCTTCACAGCGGCGTGGCGCGACTCCCTCCGCACCCCACCCGAAGGGGTGCACCGCCTCCTCGTCGCCTGCGTCGGCGAACAAGTGGTCGGCTTCGTGGCCATCGGCCCGAGCCAGGATCCGGACGCCGGCCAGACCACCGGTGAGGTGACCGCCCTGGGGGTGCATCCGCACCACCGTCGACAGGGCCACGGGTCCCGCCTGCTCAACGCGGCCATCGACATCCTCCGCGAGGCCGGGGCCGAGCACGTGGCTGCGTGGTGCCTCGTGGAGCACGAGTCCGTGCGCGGCTTCCTCACCGGCTCGGGGCTCGAGCCCGACGGCGCCTACCGTGACCGCGTCGTCTCCCCGGAGGAGGACACCGCCCGCGAGGTCCGGCTCACCGCGGCCCTGACCGAACCGGCACCTTCCGCATGAGCGAGACCCTCGAGGCGGAGATCGCGACCGCGCGCAAGCAGGGGCTCTCGATCGGGATCGCCAGCGGCGCCTACGGCATCAGCTTCGGGGCCCTGTCCATCGCCGCCGGCCTCGACGTGTGGCAGACCATGGCGCTCTCCCTCCTGCTCTTCACCGGGGGCTCGCAGTTCGCCCTCGTCGGCATCCTCGGGTCCGGGGGCAACCCCGTCACCGCCGTGGCCACCTCGACCCTGCTCGGCATCCGCAACGGCCTCTACGGCCTCCAGACCTCCCGGGTGCTGGGCGTGCGCGGCTGGCGCCGCGCCGGTGCCGCGCACCTCACCATCGACGAGTCGACGGCGATCTCCCTCGCCCAGCGCACTCGCGAGGTACAGCAGAAGGGATTCTGGGCGGGCGGGGTCTCGGTCTTCGTCTTCTGGAACCTCTCCACGCTCATCGGGGCCGTGCTCGGCAATGCGCTCGGCGACCCCCGGACGTGGGGTCTGGACGCCGCGGCCGCGGCGGCCTTCGTCGCCCTCATCTGGCCGCGCCTGAGGGACCGAACCGGACGAGTCACCGCGGCGCTGGCAGCGGCGATCGCGCTCATCGCCTTCATCCCGACCCCGGCCGGGGTCCCCGTCCTCCTCGCGGCGCTCGCCGCGGTCATCGTGGGACTCATCGACACCGCCCCGAGCCGGGCCCGGGACATCGAGCAGCCGGAGGGGGACCTCCTGTGAGCACCACCGCCCTGTGGGTGACCGTCCTCGCCGCGTGCGCCCTCGGCTTCGTCACGAAGTACCTCGGCTACCTCGCCCCGGAGTCGCTCCTCGACGGCCCGCGCCGCTCCCGGGTCATCGGCCTGCTACCCGTGGCCCTGCTCGCCGGCCTCCTCGTCACCCAGACCGTCGGCGGTGACGACGGGATCGTCCTCGACGCACGCCTCGCGGCCGTGGCACTCGCCGTCGTGCTCATGTGGCTGCGGGCTAACTTCATCGTCGTCATCTTCGGCGCGGCCGTCCTGGCCGCCGCCCTTCGGGCCGTGGGCTGGGCCGCCTGACCCGACTCGACAGGCCTCGCCGACGCACTAGGGTTTCGCCCATTGTCCGACCGGCAAAGGGGCCGGCAACGGCAGACGATGGGGCAAGGAGGCTCCGGATCATGCAGGATCGGGTACGACAGATCTCCCAGTGGGGACTCTTCGGGGGTGCGCTCGTCTGTCTCGCGATGTTCGTCGTGATGTCCGACAGCCGGCCGACGATCACCTACACCCTCCCCGACACCGAGGACGAGGAAGTCGTCGTGGCCTGCTGGAACACCAGCCGGGGCTTCGGCATGTTCAACGAGCTCTCGGTCGGCGACGCGCGAGACACGTCCTTCTACCGCGTCGTCGAGGGCGAGGAGGCCTACGAGGCGTTCCGTGACGAGCTGCAGGAGAGGAGCCGGGACGCGGGCCCCGACGGGCGCGTCGGCATCAACACCGCGGTCATCGAGGAGGACTGCCTCCGCGCCAACGGACAGCGTCAGCACCATCTCATGTGGACGGGATTCGGCGGGTTGCTGCTCGCCGGCGCCGGGGGCTATGTCGACCTCCGTCATCGCCCTCGCCCCCCTCGCTGAGGGCTCAGATCCCGAGGACGTGCTCCAGCCCGACGGTGACGCCGGGGTGGGAGGCGACCGCGCGGACGCCGGTGAGGACCCCGGGCATGAAGGAGACCCGGTCGAAGGAGTCGTGGCGGATCGTCAGCATCTCGCCCTCGTTGCCGAGGAGGACCTCCTGGTGGGCGACGAGGCCACGCAGCCGGACCGCGTGCACGGGGACACCCTCCACGCTCGCCCCGCGGGCGCCGTCCGGGTCCTGGGTCGTGGCATCCGGGACGGCCCCCCGGCCCGCGTCCGCGCGGGAGGTCGCGATGAGCTCCGCCGTCCGCGTAGCGGTGCCACTGGGGGCATCGACCTTGCGCGGGTGGTGCAGCTCGACGACCTCGACCGACTCGTAGAAGCGCGCGGCCTGCTTGGCGAACTGCATCATGAGCACCGCGCCGATAGCGAAGTTGGGGGCGATGAGGACGCCGACGCCCCCCTTCGCCTCGACCTCGGCGCGCAGCTCGCTCGCCTTGTCGTCCGTCCAGCCGGAGGTGCCGACGACCACGTGCACACCGCGCTCGACGCAGTGGCGGACATTGCGCTCGCTCGCCGACAGGACGGTGAACTCGATGACGACCTCGGCACCGCCGAGGTCGTCGAGCTCGTCCCCCTCGTCATAGCGACCGACGAGCTCGAGGTCATCGGCCCCCTCGACCGCCTCGCACGCCGTCGCACCCATGCGCCCCGCGGCGCCGATCACTGCCACCTTCGTCGTCATGGGGCCAGCCTACGAGCGCTGCCACCAGGCCCGTCAGCGACTCCGCCGGACACGCCGTCGTTCATGCTCGTTCACCTTGCGTTCACCTCTCTGCTAGTGTGGTAGGTGAACAGAAGATGAACTGGAGGTGTCCGCAATGACCATCACACCCATGAAGAAGACGCGCGAGAAGACGCGCACCTCGCCCAAGCTGACCTGCACCTGGGTCGCCGTGCGTGGAGAGGATGGCCGGACCCGCATGGAGATGCGCTGGATCGACGAGAACCGTCGCACCGCGCGTCACGCTGCCTGACCGAGCCACCGCTCCCCTACGCCAGGAAGCCCCCGGGACCGATGTCGGTCCCGGGGGCTTCCTCATGCGTGCGTGAGATCAGTCCTCCTGGGACTCACCCTGCGACTCGCCCGCGTCCGCGGAGGCGTTGTCATCGCCACCACGACGACGGCGACGACGGCCGCCCTCGCGACCATCCTCGCGGCGGCCACCACGGTCACCCTCGTCGTCCCCCTTCGCACCGGAGGCCAGCTCGGCCTCCTGCTCCGGGGTGAGGACCGCGGCCAGGCTCAGCTTGCCGCGCGGGTCGACCTCCTTGAGCTCGACCTGGACCTTCTGGCCGACGCCGAGGATGTCCTCGACCGCATCGATGCGCTTGCCGCCGACGAGCTTGCGCACCTCGGAGATGTGCAGCAGGCCGTCCTTGCCGGGCAGCAGGGAGACGAAGGCACCGAAGGTCGTCGTCTTGACGACGGTCCCGAGGAAGCGTTCGCCCACCTCCGGCATCTGCGGGTTGGCGATCGAGTTGATCGCATTGCGCGCGGCGTCGGCGGAGGGACCGTCGACCGCACCGATGAAGACCGTGCCGTCGTCCTCGATGCTGATGTCGGCGCCCGTGTCGTCCTGGATCTGGTTGATCATCTTGCCCTTCGGGCCGATGACCTCACCGATCTTGTCGACCGGAACCTGGACGGTGATGATCCGCGGAGCCGTCGGCGCCATCTCGTCCGGAGCATCGATGGCCTCGTTCATGACGTCGAGGATGTGCAGCCGCGCGTCCCGGGCCTGGGTCAGCGCGCCACCGAGCACGGAGGCGGGGATGCCGTCGAGCTTGGTGTCGAGCTGGATGGCCGTGACGAACTCGCGGGTGCCGGCAACCTTGAAGTCCATGTCACCGAAGGCGTCCTCGGCACCGAGGATGTCGGTGAGGGCCGCGTACCGGGTCTCACCGTCGACGGTGTCGGAGACGAGGCCCATGGCGATGCCGGCGACGGCGGCGCGCAGCGGCACACCGGCGTTGAGCAGCGACATCGTCGAGGCGCAGACCGAGCCCATCGAGGTCGAGCCGTTGGACCCGAGGGCCTCGGAGACCTGACGGATCGCGTAGGGGAACTCCTCACGTGACGGCAGCACCGGCAGGAGCGCGCGCTCGGCGAGCGCACCGTGGCCGATCTCGCGGCGCTTCGGGCTGCCGACCCGGCCGGTCTCACCGGTCGAGTAGGGCGGGAAGTTGTAGTTGTGCATGTAGCGCTTCTTGGTGATCGGGCTGAGCGAGTCGATCGTCTGCTCGAGCTTGAGCATGTTGAGCGTCGTGACACCCATGATCTGGGTCTCGCCCCGCTCGAAGAGCGCCGAACCGTGGACGCGCGGCAGGATCTCGACCTCCGCGCCGAGGGCGCGGATGTCGGCGAGTCCACGGCCGTCGATGCGGACCTTGTCCCGCAGGATGCGCTGGCGGACCTGCGCCTTCTGCACGGAACGGTAGGCCGCGGAGAGCTCCTTCTCGCGGCCGAAGAACTCACCCGGAGCGTCCTCGGTCCCCGCGAGGGAGGCCTTCATGGCGTCCTTGATCTCGTCGAGGCGGTCCTCCCGCTCGGCCTTGCCGGCGATCGTCAGCGCGGTCGCGAGGTCGCCGGAGGTGGCGGACTCGACGGCGGCGTAGGCGTCGTCCTCGTAGTCGAGGAAGATCGGGAACTCCT
This sequence comes from Candidatus Janibacter merdipullorum, assembly GCA_019116945.1. Lineage (GTDB taxonomy): Bacteria > Actinomycetota > Actinomycetes > Actinomycetales > Dermatophilaceae > Janibacter > Janibacter merdipullorum. The sequence continues at coordinate 5,230 of DXAR01000030.1, forward strand.
CGACCGGCTTGGCCGCGCGGGTCGCGAGCTCGGCCTGGGCGTCGCACAGGACCTTGATGAAGGTCTTGGAGGCCTCGAGGCCCTCGGCCACGACCTCTTCGGTCGGGGCCTGCTTGCCCTGGTTCTTCACGAGGTCCCAGGTGGCGAGCGTGGACTCGGCCTCGACCATCATGACAGCCACATCGTCACCAGAGGCCGCGTCCTTCACGACGCGGCCAGCGACGACCATGTCGAAGGTCGAGCGCTCGATGTCGCTGAAGTTGGGGAAGGCCACCCACTGACCGTCGATGAGCGAGACGCGCACCGCGCCGATCGGACCCGAGAAGGGCAGACCGGAGATCTGGGTGGAGGCAGAGGCCGCGTTGATCGCGAGGACGTCGTACTGGTGGTCCGGGTGGACCGACAGGACGGAGATGACGACCTGGACCTCGTTGCGCAGACCCTTCTGGAAGGTGGGGCGCAGCGGGCGGTCGATGAGGCGGCAGGTGAGGATGGCGTCCGTGCCCGGACGACCCTCACGACGGAAGAAGCTTCCGGGGATGCGGCCGGCGGCGTACATCCGCTCCTCGACGTCCACCGTCAAGGGGAAGAAGTCGAGGTGGTCCTTGGGGTTCTTGCTCGCGGTCGTCGTGGACAGGAGCATCGTCTCGCCGTCGAGGTAGGCGCTCACGGCGCCCCCGGCCTGCTGGGCGAGGCGTCCGGTCTCGAACCGGACGGTGCGGGTACCGAAGGCGCCGTTGTCGATGGTCGCTTCGGTGGCGGTGATCTCAGGACCCTCCATCGGGTCCTCCTTTTCTCTCTACGTCCCGGGTGCATCGTCGTTGTGCCCCGGTGGTGTCATCTGTGCTGACGTTCTTCAGTTGTCGCTCTTCAGTTGTCGTGCTGTTCTCCGGGAGTTCGACACCCCCGGATACGCGAAGAAGCGGCCCCCGGGATCGGGAACCGCTCTTCACGAAGTCCTTATCGGCGCAGGCCGAGGCGCTTGATGAGCGCACGGTAGCGCTCGATGTCGTTGCTCTCCAGGTAACGGAGGAGGCGACGGCGCTTGCCCACGAGGAGGAGCAGACCACGACGGCTGTGGTGGTCGTGCTTGTGGTCGCGGGAGTGCTCGGTGAGGTCCTTGATGCGCTGCGTGAGCATCGCGATCTGCACCTCGGGGGAGCCGGTGTCACCTTCGGCGGTGCCGTACTCGGCCATGATCTGCTTCTTGACGTCAGCGGTCAGCGGCATGCTGGGACACTGCTCCTTCTTCTGGGTCGTTGCGCGGCGCGCCCGGGCTGGTTCACCGGGGCTCTGTGGATCCGCGGCCGATCAAACGGCAACCCGTGAAGATTACCAGCGTCGCGCACCACCGCCCTAATCGGCGGGCGGACCGTCGGCGCGCGACCCGGACTCAGAGGTTGATCATGTGGCCCGCGATGCCCTCGACGGCCTCCTTGACCGCCTCGGACAGCGTGGGGTGCGCGAAGACATTGCGGGCGACCTCGTCGGCGGTGAGGTCCCACTTCTGCGCGAGCGTGAGGACGGGCAGCAGCTCCGTGACGTCGGGGCCGATCATGTGCGCGCCGATGATCTCGTTGTACTGCGCGTCGGCGACGACCTTGACGAAGCCGACCGCGTCGCCGAGGCCCATCGCCTTGCCGTTGGCGGTGAAGGGGAAGGTCGCCGTCTTGACGTCGTACCCCTTCTCCTTCGCCTGCTCCTCGCTGTAGCCGAAGGAGCCGATTTGCGGGTGGCAGTAGGTCGCACGCGGGATGAAGTCGTACTCGACCGGCATCGTCTCCTCGCCGGACATGTGCTCCGCGGCGACGACGCCCTGGGCCTCGGCGACGTGGGCGAGCATGAGCTTGGCGGTGCAGTCACCGATGGCGTAGACGTTGTCGATGTTGGTGCGGCAGTACTCGTCGATGGCGATGGCGCCGCGCTCGGTGAGCTCGACCCCGATCTTCTCCAGGCCGAAGCCCTCGACGCGCGGGGCGAAACCGATCGCGGAGAGCAACTTGTCCGCCTCGAGGACCTCGCTGTCGCCCCCCTTCGCCGGGGTGACGGTGACCTTGACGCCCGAGCCGGTGTCCTCGACGGAGTCGACCTTGGTGCTGAGCATGACCTTGACGCCGAGCTTCTTGTAGTGCTTGAGCAGCTCCTTGGACACGGCGGCGTCCTCCGTGGGCACCATCCGGTCGAGGAACTCGACGATCGTCACGTCGACGCCGAAGTTCTTCATGACGTAGGCGAACTCGACACCGATGGCGCCCGAGCCGGCGATGATCATCGATCCGGGGAGCTCCTCGTCGAGGATCTGCTCCTCGTAGGTGACGACGTTGTCGCTGACCTCGACACCGGGCAGCATCTTCGTCGTCGCGCCCGAGGCGATGATGAGCTTGTCGAAGCTGACCTGTCGGCTCTCGCCGTCGTTGAGGGCGACGTCGAGGGTGTTCGTTCCGGAGATCGTCCCCCAGCCGTCGATCTCGGTGATCTTGTTCTTCTTCATGAGGAAGTGGACGCCCTTGACGATCCCCTCGCTCACCTGGCGGGACCGGGCGTGCGTCGGGCCGAAAGACATCGTGGCGTCGCCCTCGATGCCGAACTTCTTCTTGTCGTGGGTCAGCGTGTGCGCCAGCTCGGCGTTCTTGATGAGCGCCTTGCTCGGGATGCACCCGACGTTGAGGCAGACACCGCCCCAGTACTTCTTCTCCACGACGGCCACGCTCTTCCCGAGCTGAGCGGCGCGGATCGCCGCCACGTAACCACCGGGTCCAGCACCAAGCACAACGACGTCGAAATCAGCCATGTCCGACAGCCTAGCCACAGGTGGGTGACGTTCGAACACGTAGTCCGGATCACATCGACGTGAGCAGAGAAAGAGCCATGGGCACGAAGGCGGGCGGAGACCCCGCCATCGAGGTGCGCGACGGCGTGGAGCGGGTGCAGACCGACCCCGATCGGCCACCGGTGGCCGTCCGCGCACCGCACCTCATCACCGGCAGGGAGAAGATCGTCTTCGCCCTCATCGCGCTCCTCGGAGCGGTCGTTTCGTCGATGATCGCCATCGTCCGCGGCGAGCACGTCAACGCCGTGTGGTTCGTCTTCGCCGCCGTGGGCACGTACATCATCGGCTTCCGCTTCTACGCCCGGCTCATCGAGTACAAGGTGCTCAAGCCGAGGGACGAGCGAGCCACTCCCGCCGAGGAGTTCGAGAACGGCAAGGACTTCCTGCCGACCGACCGACGGGTCCTCTTCGGGCACCACTTCGCCGCGATCGCCGGCGCCGGGCCCCTCGTCGGCCCGGTCCTCGCCGCCCAGATGGGCTGCCTCCCCGGCACGCTGTGGATCGTCATCCGCGTCGTCTTCGCCAGCGCGGTGCAGGACTACATGGTCCTCCACCTCTCCATCCGCCGCGGAGGACGCAGTCTCGGCCAGATGGCTCGGGACGAGCTCGGCCGGGTCGGTGGCACCGCGGCCATCGCCGGCGGGTGGATCGCCGAGCACCGACGCTCGCGGACACCTTCACCCTCGAGCCGATCACGCTCGCCTGGCTGCTCATCGGCTACGGGTTCGCGGCGTCGGTGCTCCCGGTGTGGCTGCTCCTCGCTCCCCGCGACTACCTCTCGACATACATGAAGGTCGGGACCATCGCCCTGTTGGCCATCGGCATCCTCGTCGCCCGGCCCGAGGTGCAGATGCCGGCCGTCACCGAGTTCGCCTCGAACGGCGCGGGGCCGGCCTTCGCCGGGTCCCTCTTCCCCCTTCCTCTTCATCACCATCGCCTGCGGTGCCCTCTCCGGGTTCCACGCGCTCATCTCCTCGGGGACGACGCCCAAGCTCATCGAGAAGGAGAGCCAGGCCCGCTTCATCGGCTACGGCTCGATGCTCACCGAGTCCTTCGTCGCGATCATGGCCATGGTCGCGGCCGTGAGCATCGACCAGCACATCTACTTCGCCATGAACGCCCCCGGCGCTTCGACCGGCGGCACGCCGGAGGGGGCGGCCGACTTCGTCAACGGCCTGCCGCTCCTCACGCCGGGTGGTGGCGAGGTCCCGCCCATCGACCCGGCGAGGCTGCAGGAGGTGGCCGACAGCGTGGGTGAGGAGACGATCGTCTCCCGCACCGGCGGTGCCCCGACCCTCGCCTTCGGCATGAGCGAGGTCATGAGCGTCTTCGGCGGGGAGGGCCTGAAGTCCTTCTGGTACCACTTCGCCGTGATGTTCGAGGCGCTCTTCATCCTCACGACGGTCGACGCCGGAACCCGGGTCGCGCGCTTCATGTTCTCCGACGCCATCGGCAACAGGCTGCGTGACGGCCCGGATGGTCCTCCGGGAGTCTGGGGTGCGGCGTGGCCGCAGTGGACCCCGCGCACGGGTCCGGTGCGTGTCGCGCGCCGGGCAGGCGCGTGACGCGCCGGTGAACGTCGAGTACCTCAGCGGCTCCGGAGGGCCTCGTGGACCTCCCGCGCCACCGGCGCTGCGGTGGAGCCACCGGTGCCGCCCTGCGAGACGACGACCGCCACGACGTAGCGGGGTCGGGTGGCCGGCGCGTAGGACACGAACCACGCCGTGTCCTCCTTGCCGTAGACCTCGGCGGTGCCGGTCTTGCCGGCGACCGGCCA
>DXAR01000031.1 GCA_019116945.1 Candidatus Janibacter merdipullorum
GCGCCCGCGTTCTTGTCGTTGAGGTCGATCTCGTAGGTCACACCGTCGAGGCCGAAGGTGACGGTCTCGGTGGCCTCACCACCGTCGATGTCGTCCTCGAGAATGATCTGCACGCGCTGTGCCATGAATGACTCCTGTGAAATGGAATGGCTGTTGCATTCCATCGTAGTCATGAGTCGCGGGATTCTCCCAATGAATCATCATCGGCGGACGTCCTCGTGGGAATGACCGGGTGGCGATTTCCCTTGAGGTCATCTCCGTGTTCCTGGTTCCACCGGGCGATGGCCTTACGCTCACTCCGGTCGGCCTCGATCATGTAGCGAATGATCCAGTAGAAGAGAAAGGCCACCCCGAGCGTGGGGAGAAGGGCCGCCGCATAGGGCCAGTAATCGACGACGAATTCCATCATCAGGCCTCGGGCTTGAGGTGCGGGAAGAGAATGGTCTCGCGAATTCCGGCACCGGTAAAGAGCATGATGAGGCGGTCGATGCCGAGGCCGAGACCGCCCATGGGCGGCGCCCCGAACTCGAGCGCCCGGAGGAAGTCCTCGTCGAGGTGCATCGCCTCGGCATCACCGTCGGCCGCACGGCGGGCCTGGTCCTCGAGCACCTCGCGCTGGATCACCGGGTCGATGAGCTCGGAGAAGGCGGTGCCCCTCTCGACGCCGCCGATGAAGAGGTCCCAGGCCTCGATGAGGCCCTCCTTCTCCCGGTGCGGGCGGGCCAGGGGCTGGGCGATGGCCGGGTAGTCGCAGATGAAGGTCGGCTGCACGCAGGTGGGCTCCACGAGCTCGGCGACGAGCTCCATGGCCGCCTTGTCGGCCCCCCACGACGGGTCGAGGGCCACCCCCTTCGCCTCCGCGATCTCGCGCAGTCGCGCGAGCGGTGTGTGCACGTCGATCGTCTCGCCGACGGCCTCGCTCAGCCCGTCGTAGAAGGAGAGCCAGCGCCACTCGCCGTCGAGGTCGACCTCACCGGCGGGGGTGGTGACGGTGCGGGTGCCGGCGACGTCCGCGGCCGCGAGGTGCAGCTCCTTGATGAGCTCGGCCATCGTGAACTGGTCACCCCATGCCTCGTACACCTCGAGCGAGGTGAATTCCGGGGAGTGAGTCGAGTCGACGCCTTCATTGCGGAAGAGACGGCCCATTTCATAGACCCGGTCGACGCCACCGACCACCGCCTTCTTCAGCGGCAGCTCGAGAGCGATGCGCAATGACATCTTCTGGTCGAAGGCATTCATGTGCGTGTCGAAGGGGCGCGCCGCCGCGCCTCCGTGGACGAGCTGGAGGACGGGGGTCTCGATCTCGATGAATTCACGAGAATGCAGGGTCTCGCGAAGGGCGCGCACGATCCCGGCGCGGAGCCGGACCATGTCGCGGGCCTCCTGCCGCACGACGAGGTCGGCATAACGCTGGCGGACCCGCGCCTCCTCCGAGAGCTCCTTGTGCAGAACGGGAAGGGGGCGCAGCGCCTTGGAGGCCATCGTCCAGGAGGTGGCCATGACGGAGAGCTCACCGCGGCGGGAGCGGATGACCCGGCCGGTGACGGCGACGTGGTCCCCGAGGTCGACATCCCCCTTCCACGCCGCGAGCGACTCCTCGCCCACCTCGGCGAGCGAGAGCATGACCTGGAGGCGGGTGCCGATGCCCTCCTGGAGCGCGGCGAAGGCGAGCTTGCCGGTGTTGCGGACGAACATCACCCGACCGGCGACGGTGACCACGTCGTGGGTCTCCTCGCCGGTCTCGAGGTGTCCCCACCCCTCGGCGACCTCGGCGAGCGAGTGGGTGCGCGTGATGCCGACCGGGTAGGCCTGCCGACCGTCGGCGAGGATCCGGTCACGCTTCTCGCGCCGGATGCGCATCTGCTCGGGCAGCTCGTCGTCGGCGGGGGTCTCGATCGGGGCGTCAGTCACGGTCACCCACGATATCCGCCACGCCCACGCCCCCCGAATCCCCGCCGGAGGGAGTGCTCAGTCGCGGTCGCGGAGGACCTGCCAGCCGAGGAGGAGGACGCCGAGGGCGAGGACGGCCGGGCCGGCGTCGACAGCGTCCGCCATGAGCGCCACGGCCGCCGAGACGAGCGCCAGGTCAGTGCCCCGGACGAGTCGGGTGACGAGGCCCATGTGGACCGCCCCCGCGGGCGTCGCCACCGCCGGGCCCAGCGGGGAGGGCGCGTCGCTCGCCCGGATGACCCCGGCCGTCGCGCCCAGGGCGAGCAACACGGGGCCCCACCACGGCAGGCCGAGGGCGAGGAAGGCGATCGCCGAACCGAGGACCGCCAGGACGAAGGGGGGCAGCGCCAGGACCGCGGTGACCGCCGCGGGGTGCGCCGGCAGGGCACGGCGCAGCCCGGGTGCCGACAGCCAGGTCCCGAGGCCACCGGCACCGACCAGCGCGAGCGCGAAGACCGCAACGGCGGCGAGCACCGCCCCGACGAAGCGCCCGAGGAGCAGTCCCACGGCGAGCGCGGCCGCACACCCGAGGACGGCCACGAGGACCCGGTCCACCCGGCGGCGCAGACCGCGCAGGTCATGGACGAGGACCCCGACGAGTGGTCCGCCCGCACCCTGCCGGCTCGCGTACCGACCTCGCCCCGCCAGCCGGCGACGGGCGGACAGGAGCGCGATGGCGGAGCCGTCGAGCATGAGCGTCGAGGAGGTGATGGCTCCGACGACGTCACCGGCTCGGGCGAGCTCCGCGTCGGGGACGGCCCGGGCCGATGCCGCCGGAGCGACGGACCCGCCCTGCCTGCGGAGGGCGACGAGCAGGAGGAGCAGCGTCACCACGAGCCCGCCGGCGGCGGCCGCGAGGACGACCGGCAGGGCTCGGCCCTCCCCTCCCGAGCCGCCCGCCAGCGCGAAGCCGACGAGGACGCCCCACGAACCGCCGGCGACGACCGCCGCGAGGCAGACCCGCGCGATGCTTCCCCTGAGCAGGACTCCCCGGTCGGCGGGCGTCGACATGAGCCACGTCACCTGGCCCCGATCGGCCGAGGCGGGCCCGACGGCGCGCAGCCCGGCGACCATCGCGAGGCCACCGAGCAGCGCCAGTCCCGCCGCGAGGATCCGGTACCCGCCGGGGTCGAGGCAGAGGGCTGACGAGCAGTCCGGGGTGAGGATCGCGCTGCCGGTCGCGGCGAAGAGCATCGTCAGGAGGGTCGCGGTGATGAAGAGCCCCACGTACCAGTCCTGAAGGATCTGCCCCCACCCGGCGGCGTGCTCGGCCCCTCGACGGGCGCGCACGACCTCGCGGGCGGCCTTCCGGTCACCGACGAGCGAGGTCACGTCAGCCCTCCTCCGACAGGGTCACGACGCGGGCCCCGCTGCGCCGCACCACCTCCGGGTCGTGGCAGGCGACGAGCACGGCGCGTCCCGCGGCGGCATGGCGGGCCAGCCAGTCACCGAGCCACGCACGGCCGGCGTCGTCGAGCCGCTGCTCTGGCTCGTCGGCGAGGAGCAGCGCCCACGGCCGGACCATCGCCGTCGCCAGCGCGAAGCGCTGCGCCTGGCCGGAGGAGAGGGTGCTCGGCAGCTGGTCGGCCACGTGGTCGATCCGCGCGTCGTCGAGGGCGCCGTCGACGACGGCCGCCGCGTCCTCGACCGCGTGGGCGCGGGCGAGCAGGTCGAGGTGCTCGGCCACGGTGAGGTCCGGGAGCACCCCGAAGTCCCCGAGCACGGCGCACACGGCCCGCCGCGCCTGCGGCTGGCGCAGGTCGAGCCGGTGCTCGCCGAGGAGGGACTCCCCTTCGTCCGGGGTCTCGGTGCCGATGATGCACCGCAGCGCGGTCGACTTGCCCGCACCGTTGGGGCCGACGAGGGCGACGACCTCGCCCGCCGCCACCTCGACGTCGAGCCCGGCGAGCACGGTCCGCCCACCGAAGGCCTTGGTCAGTCCGCGGACGCTGAGCATCAGACGAGGTCCAGCGCGAGGTCGACGATCGGGCTCGAGTGGGTCAGCCCCCCGACGCTCATCCAGTCGATCCCGGTCGCGCCGTACTCGCCCGCGACGTCGAGGGTGAGGCCGCCGGTCGCCTCGATCTCCACCTGCTCCCCCCGCTCGTCGACCCACGCGCGGCTCGCCTCCACGGTCCGGCGCAGCTCGGCCACGGACATGTTGTCGCACATGAGGAACCGCGCACCCGCCGCCAGCGCCTCGAGGGCCTGCTCGGTGCTCTCGACCTCGACCTCGACCGTGACGTCGGGGTACCGCTCACGGATCGCCGCGTAGGCCGCCGTGACTCCCCCGGCCGCGTGCACGTGGTTGTCCTTGACCATCGCGACGTCGTAGAGGCCCATCCGCTTGTTCGTGCCGCCGCCAGCGCGGACGGCGTACTTCTCCAGCTCGCGCATCCCCGGCGTCGTCTTGCGGGTGTCGAGCACGGTGCACCCGGTGCCCTCGAGTTCGTCGGCCCACCGCCGCGTGTGCGAGGCGACGCCGGTGAGCCGCGACATGACGTTGAGCAGCGTGCGCTCGGCCATGAGCATCTGCCGGACGGGACCGTCGAGGACCGCGATGACGTCGCCGGCGTCGACGCGGGCACCGTCGGCGATCCGCACGTCCAGCGAAGGGGAGGTCCCTCCCGACCTCTTCGAAATGCCCTCGAGCACGAGGGCGATGACCGGCCCGCCGGCGAGGACGCCGGCCTCCCGGGCGACGACGTGGCCGGTGGCGCGCTGGTCGGCGGGGATCGTCGCTGCGCTGGTGACGTCGATCCCGTCGGGGCCCAGGTCCTCCTCCAGCGCGGTGTCGACGAGGCGTCGCGCGGCCGCGGTGGGGAAGGTCGACGACGGGTCCTGGGCTGGCTCGGTCACGGAGCCGAGGGTACGGCAGCGCCGGTGGACGAGGGTCGCCCTCCGCGTCGAGAGCGGGCACAGTTGGTGCCGGAGGTGATCGCCATCGACCGCACGACGGAGCAGGTCGAGACCGAGGTGACCCTCGACGCGGGTCTCGGGACGGACCTGCCCGACCTCGCCGACCTCGTCCGCCCGGGTCGGCGCCGGGTCCACGACCTCGTCGCCACCTATCTCGACACCCCACGCATGGACCTGCAGCGCCACGGGATGAGCCTGCGCCGCCGCACCGGCGGCACCGACGCCGGCTGGCACCTCAAGCTGCCGCGGGAGGGTGACTCCCGGACCGAGCACCACGCACCCCTCGGCTCGTCGACCACCCGGGTGCCGACCGCCCTGCGCGAGATCATCTCCGACGCCGTCGTGCGCCAGCCGCTGCTCCCCGTCGTCACCCTCCGGACGCGGCGGGTCGAACGCCCGCTCCACGACCCGGCCAAGGGCACCCCCGCCCGGGCGCTCCTCGTCGACGACCTCGTCGTCGCGGCCCCGGGCGGCGCCGGGTGGCGCGAGGTCGAGGTCGAGCTGACCGAGCACGGGGACGAGGCCCTCCTCGGGCGGGTCGTCGCCGCGATCGAGGGCGCCGGCTGGCGGCGCTCGACCAGCCCGTCGAAGTACGCCCGCGCCGTGGACCTCCTGCCGGACCCGAGCACCCGACCACTCTCCCCGGACTCGACGGCCGCCGAGGTCGTCCTCGCCTACGTGCGCGCCCAGGTCGGGGTGATCCAGGCCCGCGAGGCGGGGGTGCGCGAGCACGACCCCGACGCGGTACACCGGACGCGGGTCGCCACGCGCCGGCTGCGCACGACACTGCGGGTCTTCCGCCGGCTCTTCCACCGCGGCCGGACCGATCCGCTGCGGGACGAGCTGCGCTGGTACTCAGGCGTGCTCGGGGCCGTCCGCGACCTCGACGTGGTGCGTGGGCACCTGCTCGAGGAGGTGGACCACCTGCCTGCGAAGGACCGCGCCGCGGCCCGGGAGCGGATCACGACCACGCTCGACGCGGCCCGCGAGGACGCCTGCGCCGACCTGGACGAGGTGCTCGACTCCGCCCGTCTCGGTGCCATCGCCGACGGGCTGGTCGCCCTCGCGGTCGATCCCCCGTGGCGCGGTCGGGCCACCCGCCCGGCGGCGACGGTGCTCCCCGACCTCGTCGACGCCGCCGTCGAGCGCGTCGGGAGGAAGCGAGCAGCGGCCCGGGCCGCGCAGGACCAGGACACCCGCTTGGCCCTCGCGCACGAGACCCGCAAGAAGGCCAAGGCCGCCCGCTACGCCCACGAGGCCCTCGCGCTCGCGTGGGGGAAGCCGGCGAAGAAGTCGGCGAAGCGGTGGAAGAAGGTCACCGAGGACCTCGGCTCCGCCCAGGACGTCGTCACCGCCCGGGAGTGGTTGGCCCGGATCGCCGAGACGGCCCGCGAGGTCGGGGAGGACACCGGCCCCTTCGACCTGCTCACCGAGCGGGCCGAGCAGCAGGCGCGCGCGGCGGTGGCGGCCGGCGACGACGCGCTGCGGGCGCTGAGCACCTGAGCCGGCGGGCTACTGCTCGCCCTCGTGCGGGTCCTCGCTCGCGTCCTCCTCCGGCTCCGGCCAGGTGAGGTCCACGTCGAGCTTGATGACGGCCACCTCGCCGGCCCGGTCCTCCGGGTCACGCACGTGGACGAGGTGGGCGGACCAGCCGTCGTCGTCGTGGTGGGGATGGTCCCGCCGGACGTGCCCGCCCCGGGTCTCCTCGCGCAGGTGTGCGGCCATGGCGAGGGCCTGACCGAGGTGGAGGAGGTTCGTCGTCTCCCAGGCGTCCGGTCCCGGCTCGGCGTCGCCGGCCGGGGCGGCGAGCGCCTGCAGCCGCTCGAGCGCGGTCGTCGTGGACTCCCCCGACCGCAGCGGTCCGACGCCGCTGCTCATGATCCGCTGCACCTCGCTGCGGTGCTGGGCGTCGAGGAGGCCCACGCTCCCTTCGCCGGAGGGCCCGAGCCGAGGGAGCTCGCCGGCGGCCAGCCGGTCCACGAGGTCCTCGGCGATGCGGTGGGCGAAGACGAGCCCCTCGAGGAGCGAGTTGCTCGCGAGGCGGTTGGCCCCGTGGACCCCGGTGCACGACACCTCGCCGCAGGCGTAGAGGCCGCGAAGGGAGGTCCGCCCCCGCAGGTCGGTCCGCACCCCGCCGGAGGCGTAGTGCTGGGCCGGGGCGACGGGGATGGGCTGGGCCGCGGCGTCGATCCCCAGCTCGCGGCAGCGGGCGACGATCGTCGGGAAGCGTCGCTCGAGGAAGCCCACTCCGAGGTGCCGGGCGTCGAGGTACACGTGGTCGCTCCCCGTGGCCTCCATCCGCTCGAGGATCGCCCGGGCGACGACGTCGCGCGGCGCGAGGTCGGCCATCGGGTGCAGCCCGGTCATGAAGGCCTCGCCGTCCGCGTCGACGAGCACGGCCCCCTCGCCGCGCACCGCCTCGGAGACGAGCGGCTGCTGGCCGGTCCTGCCCTCGCCCAGGTGCATCACCGTCGGGTGGAACTGTACGAACTCCAGGTCGGCGAGCGCGGCGCCGGCGCGCAGCGCGGCGGCCATGCCGTCACCGGTCGCGACGGAGGGGTTGGTCGTCGACGAGTAGATCTGGCCGAGCCCGCCAGTGGCGAGCACGACCGCCCGGGCGCGGGCGGCCCCGACCCCGTCGATCTCCCCTTCACCGATGACGTGCACCGTTGCGCCGCAGACGGTTCCGTCCTCGGCGGTGAGCAGGTCGACGACGAGGGCATTCTCGATGACCTCGATGCCAGGGTCGGCCCGGACCGCCTCGAGCTGGGCGATGAGCGCCCTGGAGATCTCGGCCCCCGTCGCGTCCCCGCCGGCGTGGGCGATGCGGTCGCGGTGGTGGCCCCCTTCGCGGGTGAGGGTGATCTCGCCCGCCTCGTCGGTGTCGAAGCGCGCCCCCTGGGCGATGAGCTCGCGCACCCGGGCCGGCCCCTCGGTGACGAGGACCTCGACGGCCGCCTCGTCGCAGAGGCCGACACCCGCGACGAGCGTGTCGTCGAGGTGCTCGGCGGGTGAGTCCTCGGGCGCGAGGGCCGCGGCGATCCCGCCCTGCGCCCAGGCGGTGGAGCCGGCGGAGAGCTCGGTCTTCGTCACGAGCAGGACGCGGTCGACGTGCTCGCGCAGCCGCAGGGCGCAGGTCAGCCCGGCGATCCCGGACCCCACGACGAGGACATCGGCCTCCGCCGTCCAGCCGGGCGGTGACGAGGTGAGGAACCTCGGCAGGGCCACCGGCCGGGGGTCAGGCACCGGTCGTGCCGTCCCCCGAGCCCTCGCGATGGGTGACCGCCGACGTCTTCAGCCCGTACCCCTCGGGGACGTCCCCGGCGTCGTGGTACTCCTCGACGATCCGGTTGTCCCCGTCGACGAAGACGACCTGCGGGTCGTAGGTCCGCGCCTCCGCGTCGTCCATCGCGGCGTAGGAGATGATGATGACGATGTCGCCGGGCGAGACGAGCCGGGCGGCGGCGCCGTTGATGCAGACGATGCCGGTGCCGCGCTCGCCCTCGATGGCATAGGTCGTCAGCCGGTTGCCGTTGTCGACATCGACGACGTCCACCTGCTGGCCGGGGAGCATGCCGGCGGCGTCCATGAGGTCCATGTCGATCGTCAGCGACCCGACGTAGTGCAGGTCGGCCTGGGTGACCGTGGCCCGGTGGATCTTGCTGTGGAGCATGAAGCGCTGCACGAGGATGTCCTTCGTCTCTGCGGTTGACCGCCGTCCAGTCTCTCAGACGTCAGCCCGAGAAGACCTCACGCGCTCCCCCGCCCGGTCCGACCAGGACGGGGGTGTTGTCGATGAGCCGGGTGGTGCCGACCTTCGCCGCGACGGCGAGCAGGGCCTCGCCGGTGTACCACTCGGGCACCTCCTCGAGGGTCGTCGGGTGGACGAGCACGAGGTAGTCGACGAGCGCGAGCGGCTCCTCGATGAGCACCTCGCGGGCGGCCCGACGGATCGCCGAGGGCCCCTCCTCCGCCCGAGCGGCCCCGGCCCAGAGCGCCCGGGAGAGCACGAGGGCCGTCTCCCGGTCGCTCGGCGAGAGATAGGTGTTGCGGCTGCTCATCGCCAGGCCGTCCTCCTCGCGGACGGTGGGTGCGGCGATGACCTGCGCCGGGAAGTCGACATCCCGCACCATCCTGCGGATGAGCAGGAGTTGCTGGGCATCCTTCTGCCCGTAGTAGAAGAGGTCTCCGCGGGTGAGGTGCATGAGCTTGGCGACGACGGTGAGCATCCCGTCGAAGTGCCCGGGTCGGGACTGCCCCTCGAGGACGTCGCCGAGCGGACCGGCGGAGATGCGCACCCCCGGGTCCCCGTCCGGGTAGATGACGTCCGGCGTCGGCGCGAAGACGAGGTCCACGCCTTCGCGGGTGCAGATCTCGAGGTCGTCGTCGAAGGTCCGCGGGTACCGCGAGAGGTCCTCCTTGGGCCCGAACTGCAGGGGGTTGAGGAAGATCGTCACGAGGACGTGGCGGGCCCGCTGGCGGGCGGTGCGGATGAGGCGGGCGTGCCCTTCGTGGAGGGCACCCATCGTCATGACGACGGCGACGTCGCCGTCGGAGAGGTCCGCCCGGGCGGCGGCGAGCTCGTCGCGGCTGCGCGCGACGACGGGGGCGGCGGTCATCGGTTCTCCTCGTCGAGGGTGGTGAGGATGGTCTCGGCGGCGTCGGCGCGCAGCCGGCCGGAGCGGGCGGCGCGAAGGGCGGTCGCCCGCGCCTGGGCGCGGTAGGCGGGCCGGATGTCCTGCGGGAGGTCCGCGAGCTCGGCCAGGTGCGCGGCCACGGTTCCGGCGTCGCCGCGGGCCACGGGTCCGGTGAGGGCGCCGTCGCCCGAGGAGAGTGCGTTGTCGAGGCTGGCCTGGAGGAGCGGTCGGAGCACGCGGTCGGCGGGGTCGATGCCGGCGGAGCGCAGGACCTCCATCGCCTGGGCCACGAGGGTGACGAGGTGGTTGCTGCCGTGCGCCAGCGCCGCGTGGTAGCGGCCGCGGGCGTCCTCGGGCACCCACACCGGCTCGCCGCCCATCTCGACGACGAGCGCCTCGGCGACCGGGCGCATCTCCTCCGGGGCCGTGATGCCGAAGCAGCACTCCGCGAGCCGCGCGAGGTCGACGCTCGTCCCGGTGAAGGTCATGGCCGGGTGGATCGCCATCGGCAGCACCTCCCCGAGCACGGGGGCGAAGGGAGCCAGGCCGTGCCTCCCGGAGGTGTGGGCGACGAGCTGGCCGGGGCGCCAGGCACCGGTGGCGTGCAGGCCGGCGACGAGGTCGGTGAGGGCGTCGTCGGGGACGGCGAGGAGGACGAGCTGGGAGTCGGCGACGACGTCCGGGACGGGCCGGACCGGCACGCCCGGCAGGAGCAGCTCGGCGCGGTCGAGGGAGGCCTCGGAGACGGCCGAGGCCGCGACGACGTCGTGGCCGGCGCCCCGCAGCGCGGCGCCGAGGACGGCACCGACGCGGCCGGCGCCGACGACGCCGACCCGCAGGGTCGGCCGCGCGGGTGGGGGCGGGCGCTCGGGGATGCTCACCCGGAGGACGCTACCGCCGCACCCGGCCTCCTTCCGCATTCCCCAGGGCGAGGCGGGAGGGACCACAATGCGGGGGTGCGGACGTGGCAGCAGGCGTGGGCGGATGCCCTCTACGGCGAAGGGGGCTTCTATCGCCGGCCCGAGGGGCCGGCCGGGCACTTCGCGACCTCGGCCCACGGCTCCGCCGGCGACCTTCTCGCGCAGGCCCTGCTCCACCTCGCGGAGCGGGAGGGCAGTCGGCAGGTCATCGACATCGGGTGCGGCCGCGGCGAGCTGCTCACCGCCCTCGCCCGGCACGCCCCGACCGACCTGGCCCTCCTCGGCGTCGACGTCGTCGACCGTCCCGCCGGCCTCGCCCCCCGCATCGACTGGCTCCCCTCCCCCGGCGGCCCGCACCTGCCCGACCTGGGCCGCCCCACGGACGCCCTCGTCATCGCCCACGAGTGGCTCGACGTCGTCCCGTGCGGGATCGCCCGGGCCGACGACGAGGGTGTCCTGCGCACGATCTGCGTCGACGACGCCGGGGAGGAGGTCCTGGGCGACCCCCTCCCTTCGCCCGACGCAGTGTGGGTGGACCGGTGGTGGCCCGGTCCGCACGAGCCCGGCGCCGACGTCGAGGTGGGCCGGGCCCGCGACGAGGCCTTCGCCGGGCTGGTGGGCCTCATCGGCTCCGGGCTCGTCCTCGCCATCGACTACGGCCACACCGCCGACCGCCGGCCCGAGGGCGGCACCCTCGTCGGCTACCGCGAGGGCAGCGCCTGCCCGCCGCGGCCCGATGGTTCGACCGATCTCACCGCCCACGTGGCGATGGACTCCCTCGCCGCGGACATGCTCACGACCCAGCGGGACGCCCTTCGCGGACTGGGGGTCGACGGCACCCGACCACCGCTCGACCTCGCGAGCACCGACCCGGCCGGCTACCTCGCCGCACTGTCCCGGGCGTCGCACGCCGGCGCGCTCACCGGTCCCGGCCCGGGCGACTTCCTCTGGGCCATCCGCCGCGTCGCCTAGCCCTCAGTCCCCGCGGTCCGGCACGAACTCCCCGCGCGGGGCGAGCGCCTCGAGGAGGCTCCGGGCGATCCGTGGCTGGGCCGAGGCGCTCGGGTGGAGGCTGTCCATGTAGAGGCCCTGCGGGGCACCGCGCACCGGTGGCAGCACCGCGGACAGGTCGAGCATGCTCACGCCGCCGTGCCGCTCCGTCCGCTGCGACATCGCCGCGATGTACTCCGACCAGTCGGGGATGCTCGACCCCCATCGCGGCTCGAACCACCCGACGAGGAGGACCGGCCCCTCGTAGCCCTCCGCGCGGGCCTGCTCGATGAGCCGGTCGAGCGTCCGGCCGAAGGCGGCGGGCGAGGACCCGGAGCGAGCGTCGTTGAAGCCCAGCGGGACGACGAGGAGGTCCGGGTCGAGGGAGAGCGCGTCGGCGAGGTAGCTCGGCGTCCTCGTGATGTAGTCGGCCGTCATCCCCGATCGTGAGGCGTCGAGGACGTGCACGCACCGGCCCCGGTCCCCGTCGAAGGGGGTGATGTCGGTGACGGTGGCGGGCGCGCCCGAGAGGATGGTCGAGGAGTTGCGGACCCGGATCGTGTGCGGTCCGGGGCCGAGGTCACCGGACTCCCACACGGTCCTCTCGCCGGCCTCCTCGCCGTCGCTGTCGGTGGGGATGGCGACGCCCTTGAGCGGGATCTCGCCGTCGATGGTCACGCGCAGGGGGCCTCCGCCGGGGCGGGTCCGATAGCCGATGTCGACGGAGGTCGCGTCGATGCGCCAGGTGACGCTGGCGCCGGGCGCGAGGTCGAGGGCGCGTCCTCCCGGGCCGGCGGCCGGCTGGGGGGTCGCGCGGCCCGACGTGGCGGGGTCGGGCATGCTCGGCGCGTGGTAACGGGCGGGGACGACGGACCCCGTGCCGTGAAATCCCTGCGACACCGGTTCGCAGTCGTCGACCCCGGCGCGGGCCCGCAGGGCGCGCTCGAGCCGGTCGACCCACCGACGCTCGAGGTTGCGCTGGAAGCCGTAACCCTCGCTCACCGAGTCCCCGAGGACGACGACAGTGGCCGCCTCGTCGTCGGACCCGCGCATCGCGAGGGTCCAGGGCTCGAGCACGGGGTACCCGTCGAAGGTCCACGTGGACCGCGGAGCCGGGTCACTCCCTTCGTCCGTGCAGCCCACGAAGGCCGCGGCGCCGACGACGAGGGCCACCGCGCCTGCGCACACCGCTCGCCAGGGGGTCCGTCTCGACACCAGACCATGGTGCCTGACGCATACTGGCGGGCATGACGAGCACACCGGGCGACTCCTTCACCCGGACGCTGGAGGTCGGCGTCGGGGACGGCACGCTGGCCAGCGCGGACATGGTGCTCAACATCGGCCCCCAGCACCCGGCGACCCACGGCGTGCTGCGGCTGCGGGTCGTCCTCGACGGTGAGCGGGTCCTCTCCGCGGATCCCGTCGTCGGGTACATGCACCGCGGCGCCGAAAAGCTCTTCGAGGTCCGTGACTACCGCCAGATCACGATGCTGGCGAACCGCCACGACTGGCTCTCCGCCTTCGGCAACGAGCTCGGCGTCGTCCTCGGCGTCGAGGCCATGCTCGGGATGGAGGTCCCGGAGCGGGCGACGTGGGCGCGCACCCTGCTCGCCGAGCTCAACCGGGTGCTCAACCACCTGATGTTCCTCGGCTCCTACCCGCTCGAGCTGGGCGCGATGACGCCGATCTTCTACTCCTTCCGCGAGCGCGAGGACATCCAGGCGGTGATGGAGGAGATCTCCGGCGGCCGGATGCATTTCATGTTCAACCGGGTCGGTGGGCTCAAGGAGGACCTGCCCGCGGGCTGGCTGGACCGAGTCTCCGCGGCCGTCGCCGCGGTCCGCTCCCGGCTGCCGCAGCTCGAGGCCCTCATCGTCGGCAACGAGATCCTCGAGGGACGGACGAAGGGGGTCGGTGTCCTCTCCCCCGAGCTCGCCTGCGCCTACGGGGTCTCCGGGCCGATCGCCCGGGCCTCGGGGGTGGACGTGGACCTGCGACGCGATGCCCCGTACCTGGCCTACGACGAGCTCTTCGGCGAAGGGGGGCCCGGCCGGGTCATCACCCGCACCGCCGGCGACAGCCTCTCCCGGCTCGAGGTCCTCCTCGAGCAGACCCACGTGAGCCTCGACCTCGCCGATGCCTGCGTCGAGCGGATGCGCTCGCTCGGGCAGGGGCCGGTGAACCAGCGCCTGCCCAAGGTGCTCAAGGTGCCGGAGGGCGACCGCTACACGGCGACGGAGAACCCGCTGGGCTTCAACGGCTACCACCTCGTCTCCCGCGGTGAGAAGACGCCGTGGCGGCTCAAGCTGCGCTCGGCCTCCTTCGGCAACGTCCAGGTGCTCTCCCAGGTCCTGCCGGGCTGCCTCGTCTCCGACCTCGTCGCCGTGCTCGGGTCGATGTTCTTCGTCGTCGGGGACGTCGACAAGTAGGTCGTCCGCCGCCAGCCGGACCAATCCCTGACCCACCCTTCGCCGCGCTGCTCCCTGCCCGCACGCCGGCAGCCGAACCATGAGCAGGAACCACCCTCCGAGGTCTTGCGCCGGTCGCGTCATGATGGCTAGTGTCGTCGGAGTTTGAACAGCATGTTCAATTACTGCACATCAATGAGAGGCCAATGATGTCCGCTCCCACCGCCGCGAGCACCGCACCCGAGGTCGCCCGCCCCCCGCAGTCCACCGTCAAGGTGATCCGAGCAGCCGTGCTCGGCACCGTGGTCGAGTACTACGACTTCGGCATCTACGGCTACATGGCCGGGATGCTCGCCACCCACTTCTTCGTCGAGAGTGACGACACCACCGCGCTGCTGAGCACCTTCGCGGCGTTCGCGGTGGCCTTCTTCCTGCGCGTGCCCGGTGGGATCTTCTTCGGCCACATCGGCGACAAGTACGGGCGCAAGAGGTCGCTCACCTACACGATCCTGCTCATGGCGCTCGCCACCGCCGGGATCGGCATGCTGCCGACCTACGCCACGCTCGGCGTCTGGGCGACGACGATTCTCGTCCTGTGCCGCTGCCTCCAGGGCTTCGCCGCCGGCGGCGAGCTCAGCGGCGCCAATGCCTTCGTGTCCGAGCACGCACCTCCGCGGCACCGGGCGTTCCAGACCTCCTTCGTCAACACCGGCACCTACCTCGGGTCCCTCCTCGCCTCCCTCGTCGCCCTCGGCCTGACGACGGCGCTCAGCGAGGACACCATCCGCGACTGGGCGTGGCGGCTGCCCTTCCTCCTCAGCCTCGTCATCGGCGTCGTCGGTCTCTACATCCGCAGCCAGCTGCACGAGACCGACCAGTTCGAGGCGGTCCAGGACTCCGAGGCGATCGAGCAGGCCAAGTACCCCGTGACGGACGTGGTCCGGCACGCGTGGCGCGAGATCCTGCTCGTCATCGGGCTCGGCGCGATGATCGTCGGCGGCTACTACATCTGCTCGGTCTACGCCGCGAGCTACCTCCAGACGGAGGGCGGCCACTCGGCGGACGTGGCCTTCACCTCGACCTGCATCGCGATGGTCGCCGCCGTCGTCAGCCTGCCCATCGCCGGGCGCCTGGGTGACCGGTACGGACGCAAGCCGGTCTTCTTCACCTCGAGCGCCGTCGTGGCCGTGCTGACCATCCCGGCCTTCATGCTCATGCGCGACGGGTCCGTCGCAGCGGCGATCGCCTCGCAGGCCGTCCTCGCCTTCTTCATCGGGTGCAACAACGGCGTGTCCTTCTCGACGTACGCAGAGCTTTTCCGAGCCCGGTACAGGTACAGCGGCATCGCGCTCGCCAACAACATCACGAACATGGTCCTCGGCGGCACCGCCCCCTTCATCGCCACCCTGCTCATCAAGGTGAGCGGGAACAACCTCGCGCCGGCAGGATTCCTGCTCTTCACGGCCCTGCTCTCGCTCGTGGCGACCTTCTTCCTCACCGAGACCCGCGGCAAGGAGCTCGAGCTGTGAGTGCCCCCCAGGACTTCGACGGCCGGTCCGTCGTCGTCACCGGCGCCGCTGGCGGGCTGGGGCGTGCCGACTGCCTCGCCCTGGCCGCCCGCGGAGCGCACGTCTGGGTCACCGACGTGGACGAAGGGGGCGCGCAGGGTGTCGTCGACGAGATCACCGCGTCCGGTGGCTCCGCCCGGGCAGCGGTCCTCGACGTGGCCGACCCGGCGTCCTGGTCGCTGCTGGCGCAGGCGGTCGAGGGGTCCGGCCCACTGCACGGTCTGGTCAACAACGCCGGCGTCAGCCTCCGTCTCGGGATCCGCGACACCACCGTCGAGCAGTGGGACCAGGTCATGGCGCTCAACCTGTCCAGCGTCTTCTACGGGATGAAGTTCCTCGCACCGGCGCTCGTCCGTGCCCAGGGGGCATCCGTCGTCAACATCTCCTCCATCGCCGGGATGACCGGGTACTTCTCCGCCACGTACGGCACGAGCAAGTGGGGTGTCCGCGGCCTCTCGAAGGTCGGGGCCCTCGAGCTCGCCGACGACCGGGTGCGGGTCAACTCCCTCCACCCGGGACTCACGGGGACCCCTCTCCTGCACCAGGCCCCGGACAGCTCCTTCGTCGACGCCAGCCTCGCCTCCGTCCCCGACGGCCGGCTGGCGACTCCTGACGAGATCGCCTCCGTGGTCTGCTTCCTCCTCTCCGACGCCTCGTCCTACGTCAACGGCGCGGAGCTCGTCGCCGATGGCGGACTCACGTCGGGGGGCCTGTACCACCGGATCCTCGCCGACCTGGAGGCGGACCGATGAACGCCGTCCTCGAGGCCTTCGTCGCGGTCCAGCACTTCTACGGCCGACAGTCTTTGGCCATCGACGGCGGCGACGCCGCGACGTGGGCGGCGATGTTCGTCGAGGACGGCGTCTTCGACTCGCCCACCTATGCCGCCCCGGTCACCGGGGCGGCCGCCCTGGAGGACTTCGCCCGGGCGCTCCACGAGGCGAGCCCCCACCTGCACCACGTCGTGACCAACGTGGCGATCGACGACCTGGACAACGACCACGTCGTCGTGCGGGCCAACCTCGTCATCGTCACTACTCATGACCTCGCCTCCGGCGCCGCCCGGGTCGAGCGCATCACGACGATCCATGACCGGTTCCGCCGCACGCCGGAGCTTCGCCTGGAGCACCGCACGGTCGTGCGCGACGGACCACCTGACCCCACTGATGAAGGAGCACTCCATGACTGACCACCCCTCGAACCCCGGACGCGTCGACTCCTCCCCGGTCGCGGCCCTCTACCCCGAGCTCGCCGGTCGGACGGTGGTCGTCACCGGCGCCGGACGCGGCATGGGGGCACGCTTCGTCGAGGAGCTCGCCCGGCGCGGGGTCAACGCCGTCGGCGGCGACCTGGACGGTGAGGCGATGGCTGCCGTCGCCGAGAAGATCAACGCGAACCTCTCCGGCGCCGCCGACGCCGGACGCGTCGTCGGCATGGGTGCCGACGTCACCGTCCCCTCGGCGCACGACGCCTTGGCAGACCGCGCCCTCGCCGAGTTCGACCGGCTCGACATGTGGGTCAACAACGCGGGGGTCTTCCCGCAGGCGGAGTTCACCGACATCTCTCCCGAGCAGCTCGCGTCGACCTACGACGTGAACGTCAACGGCGTCGTCTACGGCGGGCAGACCGCCGCGCGGCACTTCCGCACCGTGGGCGGCGGCGTCATCGTCAACATGGCCTCCGTCGCCGCGGTCCGCGCACGGGTGACCCGCGCCGCCTACAACTCGTCCAAGGCAGCGGTCAAGCACCTCACGACCTGCATGGCCGTGGAGCTCGGCCCCGACAACATCCGGGTCAACTCGATCGCACCCGGGTTCATCGACACGGAGATGACGCGGTGGGTCCAGGAGGACCCGGTCGCCCTGGACCGCGCCCTGAGCACCGTGCCGCTGCGTCGCCTGGGGGCGTCCGTGGAGGTCTTCGCAGCGCTGAACTTCCTCCTCTCCGACAGCGCCCGCTACATCACCGGCACCAACCTCCCCGTCGACGGCGGTTCGCAGCATGTCTGAGGCACCCGACTACGACCTGGTCGTCGTGGGCGCCGGAGGGGCCGGCCTGGCGGCCGCCGTCTCCGCGGCCCAGGCCGGCGCGACCGTCCTCCTCGTGGAGTCGGAGCAGGAGGTCGGCGGCTCCACCCAGCTCTCCGCCGGCCTCGTCACCGCCGCCGGGACGGAGGTGCAGGCAGCGGTCGGGGTGAAGGACTCCCCCGCCCGGATGTACCAGCACTACATGGACCTCAACCAGTGGCGGGTCCTGCCCGGCCCGACCCGCATGTTCTGCGAGGAGTCCAGCAGCATCATCGAGTGGGTCACCGACCTCGGTGTGGAGATCCCGTCCCAGGTCTCGCACCACGCCCACATGCCGGGGCTCTCCCGGGCCGGGGTCGAGGACGTCTGGCGCGGACACGTCCCGAAGGACCAGGGCTACGGGCTCGTGCAGGCGCTCGAGAGGGCTCGCCGTCGTCTCGGTGTCGACCTCGCCCTCGGCAGCCGGGTGGAGGACATCGTGGTCCGGGACGGGCAGGTCGACGGTGTGGTCATCGACGGCGTCCACATCACCGCCCCGAACGTCGTCGTCGCTTCCGGTGGTTTCGCCTCAAACCCAGAGCTCGTCGCGAGGTACTTCCCGGAGACCGAGGTCGCCGGGGACGCACTCTTCGTCGTCGCAGCACCCGGCTCCCAGGGCGATCACATCCGTTTCGCCGAGACCCACGGGCTCTCGCTCTTCGGCGACGGCTGGGGACTGCTGCTGGTCACGGCGGAGTTCCAGCGGTACCACCACTGGCAGAGCGGCTTCCCGCCCCCCTCACGGATCCACGTCAACACCGAGGGTCGCCGATGCATGGACGAGGACGCGCCGTACGCGGTGAGCCCCGGCATCCTCGCCGACCAAGGGGGCTGGGTGTGGGCCGTCTTCGATGAGCGGGCCCGGACGACGCTGCCCGAGGGCTACGCCGACTGGACCCCCGACCGCATCACCGAGGAGGTCGCCACCGGCGCGGTCCGCCGGGCCGAGAGCCTGACCGAGCTCGCGGACCGGATCGACGTCCCTGCCACCGTGCTCGAAGCGAGCGTGGCTCGCTTCAACGACCTCTTCGAGCACGGGCACGACGAGGACTTCCTCCGCCACGAGACCTTGGCGGCCAAGGGCGCCGGAGCCCACCTCGACCCGATCGCGTCCGGACCCTTCTACGCCGTGCGGATGCTCCCCGCCGAGCTGGTCTGCACCCACACCGGACTCCAGATCGACGTCCGGACCCGGGTGGTCGACACCACAGGTCGCGCGGTCCCCGGGCTGTACGCGGCCGGCGAGGCAGCCGGCGGGATCCTCGGCGAGCGCTATGTCGGCGGTGGCAACTCCATCGCGCACGCACTGGTGCTCGGCCGGGTGGCCGGACGTGAGGCAGCGAGCCGGGCCCGACAGCACGCCACTGACCAACGAGAGGCCACGCACGCATGAGCCGCACCGACGACAGATTCGCCATCCAGGACGTCCTCTTCCGGTACGCCCGGGCCGTCGACCGGTTGGACCACGACGCGATCGCGCGCTGCTACTTCGAGGACGCCGTCGACACCCACGGCGCCTACGTCGGTGACGCCGCCGGGCTTGTCGAGGACATCCGGCGACGTCACCGGACGATCGACTCCTCCCAGCACTTCATCACCAACGTCCTCATCGACTTCGTCGACGCGGACACGGCCACGGTCGAGTCGTACTGCCTCTGCTACCTCCGGCAGCAGCCGGCCGCCGGCGCGGTCGAGCAGGATCTGGCCATCATCCGTTGTCGCTACGTGGACCGCTTCGAGCGGCGGGAAGGTCGGTGGGGCATCGCCGATCGCGTCGTCGTCTTCGACGAGTCGCGCACCGTCCCGGTCGTCGACGTGCTCGACCCCTCCTGGGTGCGGTCGACCCGCGACGGGAAGGACCCCGTCTACTCCTGAGAGCGCCGGGTCACCGGCGCCTCTCCTGCGCGAAGAGCACTGAGCTGAGCTCCTCGGCCGCCTTGACGACCAGTGGTGCTGCGCGCCCGGCGGCGTTCTTGTCCACCAGCGAGATCCCGAGGCAGGCCTCCGGCATCGTCGCCGGCGTGGACAGTGCGGCCGAGACGCCCGCGATCCCGGGGATGACCTGCTCGAAGGACAGCGCGTAGCCCAGGCGACGCGCCTCGACGACCTCCGGGGCGTCGTCGTCCCGGGGCGGGCGGGCGGCGAGGATCGCCACCCCTCCCGAGCCGCGGGAGATGGGGTGCCGGTGCCCGGTGCGGAAGGCGAGGTGGACCGCTGCGTTGCGGGGCTCCACGACGTCGATCGCCTGGACCTCGTCCTCGCTGACCGGAACCATGATGTGTGCGGTCCCCCCGGTGGTGTCCGCCAGCTCGGCCATCATCGGATAGGCGATCCGGTGCAGGTCGCTGTCGACGTGGGACGCCAGCTGGACGAGGCCGTAGGACAGGTGGAAGCGCTTGTTCTCGTCGCGGCGCACGATGTCGTGGGCGCGGAAGGTCTCCATGAGCCGGTGGACCGCCGTGCGGTTCATCCCGAGGTCGCGGCTCAGCGACGCCAGGCTGGCACCCGTTGGCTGCTCCGCGAGGTGCCACAGCACCCGGAGACCGCGATCGATTGTCTGCGCGCCGGCCGGGGGCGCTGGGTCAGCCATGGGGGTCCTCTGAGCTCGTCATGTGCGTTATGTGAACACGATACCGCCGCCCCGACTACCGGGGGACGCGGCTCACACTCTCCCCGGTTGAGAGGTTACTGACCCGTAGGTACCTTGCGGGGGACCACGCTCCTCGATGACGAGGGGACGACCGCACAACATTGGAGCTCCATGTCCCACCGACTGAAGACCCGACTCTCCGCCGGCGCCGCCGTCGTCACCGGCCTCGGCATGATCGGCATCGCCTCCGCGACGCCCGCCCAGGCCGAGGTCAACGGCAGCCTCGAGTACACCTGCACCGAGACGGGTCAGGGCATCGACTTCGAGGACCCGTGGAAGGTCGACCTCACCCTCGACATCCCCGAGGCCGTCGAGCAGGGCGAGACGATCCCGGCCGGCGCCATCGACGCGACGGTGACCCCCGGCCAGGACGCCACCGAGAAGATGCAGGGCCTCGGGGTCAAGACCCTCAAGGGCACGGGTGAGACGACGTACACCTTCGCCGAGGGTGGCGAGGCCCGCACGGTCGAGCTCGAGGTGCCACAGGTCGACGTCCCGGCCGAGGGCGAGGTCTCCGTGACGGCCTCCGGGCAGAGCACCGAGGAGACCGCTCCGAACGAGGACGTCAACGCCCCCATCACCGCGGGTGACTTCACCGCTGACCTGGAGAACCAGGATGGCTTCGTCTTCAAGATCGAGTGCACCGCGCCCGAGGACGCCGAGGTCGGCACCGTTGCCGTGGGCGACGTCGAGCCCCCCGCACAGGAGGAGCCCGAGGAGGAGGAGCCCCCGGCCGAGGACGACGGCTCCGGTGACGACGGCGCCGGCGAGGAGCAGCCGCCCGCGGAGGGCGGTGACGACGCGGGTGACCCCGAGGTCCCGGGTGTCGTCCAGACCGATGGTGGCTCGATGGGCCCCGACAGCGGCGCGCTCGCCCTCGGCGGCCTGCTGCTCGCAGGTGCCGGCGCCGGCGCGGTCGTCGTGGCCCGCCGCAAGGCGGCCCAGCACTGAGCTGACGGCGAGCCGGCGTGAGCCGGTGACCCACTGACGAAGGGGGTGGTGGGCCGGAGATCTCCGGCCCACCACCCCCTTCGCACGTCCCGGGGCTGGTGACGGCGCGGTAACAAAAAGTCTGGGAAATCCTTGAACGCACGGTCAGTGGTCAGTAAGTTGCGGTGCGATGGCGCCTGCAACCGCGGCGCTTGTTCATTGCACTAGGGGAGAACACATGGCCAAGCGCCTCACGACCCGCCTCTCTGCGGGCGCCGCACTCGTCACCGGTCTCGGGATGGTCGGCATCGCCGCCGCCACTCCGGCAAACGCCGCGATCGCAGGCGACCTCGAGTACACCTGCGAGCTGACCAACGAGGGTCTCGCGAAGACGTTCGAAGACCCGTGGAAGGTCAACCTGTCCGTCGACGCACCCGATCAGGTCGCCCCGAGCGAGGAGATCCCTGCCCCGGAGATCGTCGCCACGGTCGTGCCCGGACAGGACGCGGCGGACCAGCTCCGCAGCCTGAATGTCGCCACGCTCGAAGGAGACTCGACGGCCGGCTACACCTTCGGCGGCGAGGAGCGCGAGGTCGACCTCACGATCCCGACCACCGATGTCCCCGCCGACGGCGACATCACGAACGTTGCCACCGGAACGGGTGAGGCCGAGACCGCTCCCGCCGAAGAAGGCTCGATCGACATCGTTGCGGGCGACTTCACCGCGGACCTGACGACCGATTCCGGCTTCGTCCTCAACATCGCCTGTGCCGCGCCCGATGACGCCACGGTGGGCTCGATCACCGTCGGTGAGGGTGACGACGACGGCGGCGAGGAGCAGCCCGAGGCCAACGACTGGTTCACCGAGCCGCAGAGCCTCCCGATCGACGAGAACAACGTCGTCACCCTCGAGGGCACCGCCTCGCAGGCCGGCACCATCACCGTCGAGGTCCTCGGTGAGGGCACCGGCGACGACGGCGAGCCCGCCCCGGGCGAGGTCCTCGCGACCCACGAGTTCGAGGTCGCCGAGGGCGACGTCAAGGAGACCTTCCCGCTCGTCGAGGGCGCCGGTTACGCCCGGGTCATCTCCCAGGACTGCGTCGACGCCGATGGCAACGACGAGACCGTCGAGGGCAGCGGCTGCAACGTCACCTACAAGGCCTCCTGGGTCGGCGGCAACGACGACGGTTCCGGTGACGACAACGGTGAGCCCGTCGACGACGGCGACGACAACGTCGACGACGGTGCTGGCGACGACTCCGGCGACGACGCCACCGGCGACCCCGAGGTCCCCGAGGTCGTCCAGACCGACGGCTTCACCCCCGTCGGCGAGCAGCCGCAGGACAACACCCTCGCGCTGACGCTCGGTGGCCTGCTCCTCGCGGGCGCCGGAGCCGGGACGGTCCTCGTGGCCCGTCGCCGCGCCGCCACCCAGCGCTGAGGTAGGCAGCAGGCACCGACACCGCGTCGGTGACAGACGGCACGGGCCGTCGGGTCGGGAGCTCTCCCGCACCCGGCGGCCCGTATCGTTACCCGTGGGGGGAACTTGGCGGCACCTGACGTCGTTCTCCCTGACAGCACCATGAGGAGACCCGGAGGAACCCGTGCCAACTCCACTCACGCGCCGAGAGCGTGGACGCGAGCGGAAGCGCTACCAGCGCACGACGTGGATCATCGCCGCCGCCGTCGCCCTGATCATCGGTGGCGGAGTCGCCGGTGGCACCTGGTGGGCCCAGCGTGACGCCCACGAGATGAGCGCCGACCCCGGAGACTACGTCCCGCCGGAGGAGATCATGCCCTCCTCGCAAACTCCGACCTCCTCGTCGACGAGCCCGAAGTCCGCCTCCTCCACCTCGTCCAGCTCCTCCTCGACCACACCATCGACCAGCCAGCCGACCACCGAGGGCGGCACGCAGCCAGCCCAGGGGTCCCAGCAGGCCCCCGCGGGTGACCCCACCCGCGTCCAGGTCCACTCCGGGGGCCGCTCCGTCGTCGACGCCAGCCTGCAGGCGACGATGCTCGACGCCGACAAG
>DXAR01000032.1 GCA_019116945.1 Candidatus Janibacter merdipullorum
CGTGCATGAACCTCGGCGTCGACGCCGCCGGTGGCCGCTTCATCGCGAAGATGGACGACGACAACATCTACGGGGCCCGCTACCTCTCCGACCTCCTCGCCGCCTTCTCCTACACGGACGCGGGGATCGTCGGGAAGTGGGCGCACTACGTGTGGCTGCGCTCCACCGGGGCGGTCGTCCTGCGCTACCCCGACGCCGAGCACCGCTACGAGCGGCGCATCCAGGGCGGGTCAATGCTCTTCGCCGGGGACGTCGCGCGTCAGGTGCGCTTCAGCGACATCCCGCGCGCGGTGGACTCCGACATCCTCGACCGGTCGATGGCCGAGGGGGTCCGCGTCTACTCCGGTGACCGCTACAACTACGTGTCGGTGCGCGGCGACGACCGCCACTCGCACACGTGGACGGTCACCGACTCGACCTTCCTCACGGCGACGGGTCGCCTCCTCTTCTACGGTGACCCGACGACCCACGTGAGCCTCTGACCCGCGGCGACCCGCGACACCCGATCGACGACAAGGACCTGAGAGTGGCATCCATCGACAAGAACAGCGCGAAGTCCCAGGGCAAGCGGGCGGCCCGCGCCGTCGTGCGTCGCGTCCGGCTGGACCCGGTCGCCGCCCTGCCGAGCCAGGGCGGCCCCCTGGGCCTGCGCGCCGTCTTCGCCCAGGCCCGGGTGCTCGTGCTCGACTCCAAGCAGCACGCCAAGGGGCTGCGGCTCCTCGCCCGGCTCCCCGAGTCCGCCCTCGGGACGACCGGTCACGGCCTGCGCGCCTGGGCCCACCTCTCGCTGGGTCAGCTCGACGAGGCCACCCAGGAGGCGCGGATCGTCATCGACGGTGACCCCGACGCAGAGGCGCTCGGCCTCGCCATGGCCGTCGCTCAGCGCGGCAACAACCCCGAGCTCATCCGCCGGACCAATGCCCTCGCCGCGACGACCACACCGCGGACAACCCGCGACGCGGAGCGCCTCCTCGGCTGGTACTCGTCCAAGGACGTCGCCGAGGCCGAGGCCTTCATCGCCAACGTCAACACCTGGCAGGTCAGCCACACGACGCACTCCCTCGAGCTCATCCGCACGGAGACCGAGATCCGCGGCGCCGGCGACGCGACCGCCCAGAAGGCCACCGCCCTCGAGGTCGGTCAGCGCTCACCTGAGGGCTTCCGCTCCGCCGTCCGCGTCCTCGGCGCCCTCAAGGGGTGGGACGAGCTGCGTGACCTCTTCGCCACCCGGGACGCGGCCACCCTCACCGTCGTCCCCAACAAGACGGCGATCTCGCTCGCCCGTCGCGCGGCCCGCTCCGGCTGGCTCGACACCGCCCAGGTCATCACCGGGCGGATGATCGAGGCCGGCAACCACAAGGGCGCGCGCGAGACGCATGCCCAGGTCTCGGACCAGATCCACATCGGCCGCACCGGGTGGCCGGTCGAGGAGGCCCGGGAGCGCTCCTACGAGCCGGCGCCGCGCGCGGTCCTCTCCGTCCTCGCGCAGTCCCTCCCGCACCGCTCGGGTGGCTATGCCACGCGCAGCCACGGCATCCTCACCGGCCTGCAGGGCCTCGGCTGGGACATGCTCGCCGCGACCCGCCTCGGCTTCCCCTACGACTTCTGGGGCACGGGCGACAAGCGGAAGGTCGAGGACGAGGACGTCGTCGACACGATGACCTACCGCCGCCTCCTCGAGCCCGGCGAGCGCGAGTACGCCACGACGCCGATGGCGGACTACATCGAGCGCTTCGCCCGCCGCGTCGAGGAGGTCGCCACCGAGCACCGCGCCGGGCTCATCCACGCGAGTTCCTTCCAGAACAACGGCCTCGCCGGGCTGCGGGCCGCCCGGCGGCTGGGCATCCCCTTCGTCTACGAGATGCGCGGCCTCGAGGACCTCATGAAGATCTCGCGCAACCCGGAGTTCGGCCGCACCGACGCCTACCGCTACATGACCGGGCTCGAGCTGCACGTCGTGCAGAACGCCGACCTCACCTTCGTCATCACCGAGGCGCTGCGCGAGGAGATGATCCGCCGTGGTGGGCCCGCCGACCGGATCGCGGTGCTGCCCAATGGCGTCCACACGGCACAGTTCGAGCCGCGCCAGCCGGACCAGGCGCTCATCGACGAGCTCGGGCTCCGCGACAAGACGGTCATCGGTTATGCCGGTGGGCTCGTCGACTACGAGGGCCTCGACCTGCTGCTCCTCGCCGCCGCCGAGCTGAAGAAGACGCGTGACGACTTCGCCGTGATCATCGTCGGCGACGGCCACTTCGAGGGCCAGCTGCACCGGATGGCACGCGAGCTCGACGTCCTCGACGTCGTGACCTTCACCGGTCGGGTCCCGCACGAGGAGGTCGCGCGCTACCTCTCGATCTTCCAGGTCACGCCCTTCCCGCGGCTGCCGCTGCCCGTCTGCGAGCTCATCAGCCCGATCAAGCCCTTCGAGTCGATGGCCATGGGCAAGGCGTGCATCTCCAGCTCGGTCGCCGCACTCACCGAGATCGTCAAGCCCGACGAGCGTGGCCTCGTCTTCGAGAAGGGCGACGCCGAGGACTTCGCGCGGCAGATCGCCCGCTACCTCGACGACCCCGAGCTGCGCGAGCGCATGGGCCGCCAGGCCCGCGAGTGGGTCCTCGCCGAACGCGACTGGAGCGACGTCACGACGATCGCCGACGAGGCCTACCACCGCCTCCTCGGCTGATCCCCCCTTCGCATCTCCTTAAGGACATGCGCACCCCTGCGCACGGCCCCCGGCAGATGCGCACCGACCCCCGTATTTCCTTAACGAAATGCGGGGGTCGGTGCGGGTGGGACCGGCGGGTGGCGGTTACGGCACGTCGTCGACGGTGATCTCGCTCGAGTCCTTCGAGGTGAGGTCCTCCGCGGCGAGCGCCCGGTAGAGCATGGGCGTCAGCGTGCGGATGTAGCTCGCCGTGACGTGGCTGCCCTGGCGGTAGACGAGGGTGTCCCCGATGACGGGGGCGCACTCCTTGCCGGGCGGGCAGATCCACTCGTTGAGGTCGACGAAGGGGGCCTGGGTGTCCTTGGCCGCGGCCTCGAGCACCTCGGACCCGCGACCGTCACGCCCGTCGCCCTCGGCGGGGAAGGCGCAGGCCGAGTAGTCCTCGGGGTTCTCCTCGACGCAGGTGTAGACCTGCTCCTCACCCGGTCGGGGCGAGTCGGCGAGGAGGACGACATCGCTGTCCTGGGCCTGGAGGTCCTTGACCGCGTCACCGATGCCCGACTGGAGCTCGTCGGTGGAGTTCGAGCCCTGCGAGACGAGGGCGACGTCCGGTGCGCCCTCCTCCTCGAAGTGCTTGACGGTGTTCTTGCCGAACTCCTCGCAGTCCTCCTTGGCCCCGTCGTAGGTGAAGGAGCAGGCGGACTTGAGGTAGAGCTCGACGCGCCAGCCCTCGGCCTCGGCGATGGCGACGACGGCGGGGAACCACTGGCCCATCTTCGAGTCGCCGAGCATGGCGATCGTCTTGTCGCCGTCCTTGTCGCCGTAGACGCAGGTCGTGTCGACCTCGCTGTCGCCGGGCTGGACCTGGCAGTCGTCGTCGTAGTACTTCGGGACGTCCTCCGCAGCGACGGCCGGGTCCGGGGTGACCTCACCGGAGGTCGTGAGGACCTCGTCGAGGTCCTTGCGGACGGTCCAGGGGTCGCTCTTCTCGTCGGCGACGAGGGTGGTCGCACCCTTCACCCGGGCGTCCTCGTCGAGCTTCGGCACGGTCGCCCACACCGCGGTGCCGAGGAGAGCCGTGACGAGCATCGAGGCTCCACCGAAGAGCAGTCCGCGGGAGGCCTTGGCGCTCAGGCCGGGGTGGAACCGGATCGGGTCCTCGACGAGGTGCTTCGTCAGCCAGGCGAGGAGGATCGAGAGGATGCCGACGACGACGAGGTGGCGGATCCGCACCTCGGGGTAGGCCGCCTTGGTGAGGATGATGAGCGGCCAGTGCCAGAGGTAGATCGCGTAGGAGAGCCCACCGATCCACACCATCGGCTTGAGACTGAGCAGCCGCGCGGTCACCGTCCCCTGCGAGGCGCACCCTGCGGCGATGATGAGTGCCGCGCCGACGGTCGGCGCGAGCGCCCAGGACCCGGGCCACGGTGTCTTGCCGTCGAGGAAGAAGGCCGACCAGAGGACGAGCAGCAGCCCGAGACCGGCGATGGCCTCCGCCACACCCCGGGGAAGGGAGGCGAGCCGGACGACGAGGAAGGCGAGGAGCGCGCCGATGGCCAGCTCCCAGACGCGGGTCGTCGTGTAGAAGTAGGCCGTCGCCGGGTCGCTGGCGGTGTGGACGATCGAGTACCCGAGGGAGGCGGCGGCGATGAGGGCGAGCATCCCGAAGAGGAGCGGCTTGGGCCGCATACGGGACCGCCGGGCGAGGAAGAGCCCCAGGATGATGATGAGGGGCCAGACGACGTAGAACTGCTCCTCCACCGACAGCGACCAGTAGTGCTGGAGGGAGGAGGGCGCCGCGTCCTCGGCGAGGTAGTCGACGGACCTGAAGGCCAGACCCCAGTTGACGACGTAGAAGGTCGCCGTGATGACGTCGATGCCGAGGTTAGCCCGGTCCTGGCCGGGCAGGATGAACCAGCCCGCGATGGCCGTGGCGATGAGGACGACCGACGCTGCCGGCAGGAGCCGCCGCGCCCGTCGGGCGTAGAAGTCGGCGATGGAGATCCGGCCGCTCTTCGCCGCCTCGCGCAGGAGCAGCGAGGTGATGAGGAAGCCGGAGATGACGAAGAAGATGTCGACGCCGACGAAGCCGCCGGGCATGAAGGGGATGCCGACGTGGTAGATGAGCACCGTGCCGACGGCGATGGCCCGCAGGCCTTCGATGTCGCCGCGGAGGTTCTTCTTCCCCTTCGCCCCGTGCTGGGCCTCACCGGCGGAGGCCGTGGTCGTCGCCTCCGTCTGCGTCGTGTCCCCCGGTCCTGCGGTCACGCCTCGCCTCGCCGCGCGGCTCGCACCGACCCGGCGAGGACCTTGGCGATGCGCTCACCGGCGTGGCCGTCCCACAGCGGCGGGGTGTCCCAGTCGGTCAGGGGGCCCGTGGCGAGGACCTCCCGGACGCGCTCGACGAGGGTGTCGCGGGTGACGAGCTGGTTGGTGCCGTGGGTGATCGTCACCGGGCGCTCGGTGTTGGGCCGCAGGGTGAGGCACGGGACCCCGAGGATCGTCGTCTCCTCCTGGACGCCGCCGGAGTCGGTGACGACGGCCGCGGCGCCGCGGACGAGGCCCATGAACTCGATGTAGCCGAGGGGGTCGATGACACGCATCCCCGGGTGGTCGAGGAAGCCGGCCGCCTCGAGGCGCGCCCGGCCCCGCGGGTGAAGGGGGATGACGACTTGGGCCTGGTCGGCGACGGCGTGCATCGCGGCGACGAGCTCCTTGACGTCGTTCGGGTCGTCGACGTTGCCGGGGCGGTGGAGGGTCGCGACGATGTAGTCGCCCTCGAGCCCCACCTCTTCGCGGGCCGCGTCGGCGTCGAAGCGGGACTTGTTCTTGAGGAGGGTGTCGATCATCGGGTTGCCGACGAAGTGGATCTTGTCCGGGTCGGTGCCCTCGTTGCCGAGGTGGCCGATCGCGTCCGTGCTCGTCGTGAGGAGCAGGTCGGAGAGCTTGTCGGTGACGAGCCGGTTGATCTCCTCCGGCATCGTCATGTCGAAGGAGCGCAGGCCGGCCTCGACGTGGGCGAAGGTGATGCCCATCTTCGAGGCGACGAGGGCGGCGGCGACGGTCGAGTTGACGTCGCCGTAGACGACGACGAGGTCGGGGCGACGCTCGGTGAAGAGCTCTTCGAGGGCCTCCATGACCTTCGCGGTCTGGGCACCGTGGGCGCCGGAGCCGACACCGAGGTTGACGTCCGGCTTCGGGATGCCGAGCTGACGGAAGAAGATGTCGGACATCTTGTCGTCGTAGTGCTGGCCGGTGTGCACCAGGAGCTGCTCGACGTCGTAGGCGCCGAGGCCCTCCAGGACGGGGGCCGCCTTGGGGAAGTTCGGGCGTGCGCCGGTGACGTGCACAACCAGGGGAGCCATGTCAGTCCTTCGTGGGATCGCGAATCGGTTACGGCTCATCAGTTTGGCACGCGGAGGCCCCACCGACCGCACCGTGCTCCGGCGTGCCGCGGGCCGGCGGTCAGGTCCCGAAGTCGGGATGCCTGAGGAGACCGAGCCACTGCTCCCGGGAGTTGGCGAGGAAGTGCCCGGCGTCCGCTGACCACGTGTGGCCGTCGGCGGCGGCGTGCCGGACGTAGAGGTAGCCGATGTCGTGCGGGCGGTAGATCATCGCCCCGGCGTCGGTCGCCGCCCGCATGAGCGCGCTGTCCACGGCCCGGGGCACGTCCGCCCAGCCGCCGAAGGAGCGCAGCTCGTCGGCGCCGACGAGGATCGTGCCGCCGGCGACGCGGTGCACCGGCGTCTCGGGGACCCCGATGACGCGGCGCACGGTCGTGTCGAGCGCCTCGACGTGGACGACGGTGCTGCTCTTGCCGACGACGGGGGCACCGGAGACGTCCCGGGCCAGGAGGAGGTCGACGAGGTGGTCGGGTCCGTAGTGGTCGTCGTCGTCCATCTTCGTCAGCAGCTCACCGGAGGCCGCCTCCGCGGCCAGCTGCAGGGCGTGGCCGAGGCTGCGGTCGCCGGGGACCGCGAGGACGCGCAGGTCGAAGGCCCCCACGTCCGGGGTCGGCAGGTGCTCCGGGTCACCGCCGTGGACGGCGACGACGACCTCGACGCGCCGGTGGGTCTGGGCGCGGATCATCGCGGCGACCTCGGCGAGGAGATGCGGGCGCCGGGTGGCGAGGAGGATCGAGACGGTGGGCGGGTCGGTGAGTCGCGTGCTGAGGACCTGCCGCCGCTGGCGCACGGCCGCGATGTCGAAGGCGAGGTCCCCGGCCCGCTGGTGGGCCGCGCCCGGGACCTCGGCGTGGACCCTGCGGGAGACCATGGCCGGCAGGTCCCCGACGACGAAGGTCCCGCGGGCGATGGCCCGGGTGACGAAGGTGGCCAGGGCCGTGGTCGTCGCGGCGTCCGGTGCCGGTCCGGTCGGCTCCGCGTCGATGGTCAGCGAGTGCACGAGGTCGAGCCGCCCGAGGCGGTCGAGCAGAGCCTCCGGCCGGCTCCACGAGCCGCGAGCGGCGCGGCGCCACGGGCTGGTGAGGGTCCACCCCTCGCCGCTCAGCGCGAGGTGGGCCCGGCGGTCGCGGTCCGGGCCGGGGATCCTCCCGACGGGGGTGTCCTCGGCAGCCAGGACGGGGGGCGGCGTGCTCACGGGACCCACGCTATCCATCACTAGGGTGTCCACATGACCGGCGGCCACCCTCATCTCGTCCGTGTGCGCGGCGATGCCCCCGACGCGGCCGCGACCCTCGTGGCCGCCCTGGACGACGCCGACGCCGTGCTCGTCCTCGGCGGTGACCTCGAGCTCGCCGACGGCGCCGTCGAGCGGATGCTGCGTCTGCTGCACCGGCCGCACCGTCGGCTGCTGCGGGTGCACACCGCCGGCGGCACCTGCTATCTCGCCCGCGCCGAGCTCCTCTCCTCCGCCCTGCGGCACGGGGTCCCCGCGGCCATGCTCGCCGGCGACCCACCGGGGCTCGACCGGGAGATCGCCACGGCCGTGGACGCGGTGGACCTCGCCGGACCGACCCCCCTCGAGGACCCCGCCTCGGGACGGTGGCGGCTGTGGCTCGACGGGGCCGAGGTGGGCGTGCGGCCGGCGACCGAGGAGGACCCCGCGTGGGCGCGGACGATGGCCCGTCGACACGGTCCGGTCGCCGGCATGACGACCTTCCTCCGTCGGCGGGCGGGTCGGGTCCGTCGCGAGACCAGGCGGCTGCGGGACCGCCCTCAGCGGTAGATCCAGCGGGCGATCTCCGCCCGGGCGCCG
This sequence comes from Candidatus Janibacter merdipullorum, assembly GCA_019116945.1. GTDB lineage: Bacteria > Actinomycetota > Actinomycetes > Actinomycetales > Dermatophilaceae > Janibacter > Janibacter merdipullorum. Next base: position 7,886 of record DXAR01000032.1, read on the forward strand.
CGGTACTCCGGCGAGGCCCCCTCGACGAGGTGCTCCAGCGGGTCCTCCCCGACCCGGTGCGCCGGCAGCTCCTCCGTGAGGCGAAGGGGGCGTCGCCCCCTTCGTCCGTGCGTCACCTGACCGTCCGCGGCGGGCCACGAGACGGGGGTCCGCGGGTCCGGCAGCGCCCGCCGCCATGTCGGCGGGCCCCAGGGGCCGGCCTCGGCGAGCCCCGGCGGGGTGCCGGAGCGTCCGGCGAGGTCCACGAGGAGGCGCGCCGCCTCGGCTCCCCCGGTCGGGGCGGGCAGGTCGCTGCAGGCGTCCCGCAGGCCGGCCGCCGTGCTCGGGTCGAGCAGGCGCTCCATCGCCGCCCGCATGCCGGCGGCGTCGTCGGGCTGGACGGTGAGGCAGGCGCCCTCCCCCTCGAGGGTCGCCGCGCGTCCCGGCTGGTCGTCCGTACCGAGCGACTGCCCGGGGACGAGGACGGTCGGGACCCGCGCGCCGAGGAGCTCGTGCACCGAGTTGTAGCCCGCGGCGCTCACCGCGGCGTCGAAGGCGGCCAGCGACCGGGCGAGCGGGTAGGTGTCGGTGAGGAGGACGACGCCCTCGTCGCCGGCGCCGACCCCGTGGGTGGCGAGCGCCGGGCTCGTCACGGCCACCTGCCAGTCGGGAGCTCGCTCGCGGAGCACCTCGAGGGCGACGCGCACCGGCGAGCCGACGTCCTCGAGCGCACCGGTCCCGGGGGTGAGGAGCAGGGCGGGACGGTCCGGGTCGAGGCCGAGCGCCGCGCGGGCCGCGGCCCGGTCGTGGGTCGTGATCGCGTCGGCGATGGAGATGGGGGCGACCCGCGTCGCGTCCCGGCGTCCCGCGGTGAGCCCGACGTCCCCGGCTGCCGCGAAGTCCCCGGGCTCGACGACGAGGTCGAAGAGGTCGGAATGCTCCAGCCAGTCGGCCCCCACGCCGGCCCGCCACATCCCCCGCCGCATCCAGACGAAGGCCGTGGCCGGCAGCGCCCGCCGGGCCGCGCGCAGGCCCGCGTAGGGCACGACACCGTCGAAGAGCACGAGGCGGGCGCCGGTCTCGGCGACGAGCGCCCGGACCCGCTCCCCGAAGTACCGCTCCCAGCCGTAGGCGGGGTGGACCTCCCGCAGCCGCCGGGCCGGACCCCCCTTCGGCAGCCACCCGCTCCGGCGGCTCGGGCAGTACTCGGTGCGCACGCCGCGCAGCTCCGGCAGGCGGCCGGCCGCCACCGCGGTCCGGACCGTCGGGAGGGCCCCCGAGAGGGAGAAGATCACCGGGTCGAGCGCCTCCGGGGCGCTGAGCGCGAGGGTCAGCTGGCGGGTGAGGTGACCCATCCCCACGCCATTGCTCGTGACCAGCACGACGGGCAACGGCACCGGTGACGAGGGCATGGCGCCACTGTAGGGCGAATGGTCAGCGTTCCAGCAGGACCGGCCGGTATGATCGCGCCAGCCACCGGGGTGTCCCGGTCGCCTGCCGGGACACCGGCGGGCACGACAACCAAGAAGGAAGCACAGTGGCGGACGTCGCGATCATCGGCCAGGGCTATGTCGGACTGCCCCTGGCCCAGGAAGCCTCCAAGGTCGGGGTCAAGGTCCTCGGTTTCGACATCAACCAGGGCGTCGTCGACGCGCTGAACTCCGGTGTCTCCCACATCGACGACCTCTCCGACGACGACATCCGCGCGATGATCGACGCGGGCTTCGAGGCGACCACCGACGCCTCGCGCCTGAGCGAGGTCTCGACGATCGTCATCTGCGTGCCGACCCCGCTCGCCGAGGACGGCGGGCCGGACCTCGGCCCGATCAACGCCGCGGTCAAGACCATCGCCGAGCACCTCCAGCGCGGTCAGACGATCATCCTCGAGTCGACGACCTACCCGGGCACGACCGACGAGGTCGTCCGTCCGGCCCTCGAGGCCGGCGGCCTCACGGCCGGCACCGACTTCCACCTCGCCTTCTCCCCCGAGCGCATCGACCCGGGCAACGAGAAGTTCGGCGCGAAGAACACCCCGAAGGTCGTCGGCGGTCACACGCCCGCCTGCGGCGACGCCGCCGCTGCCTTCTACGGGCAGTTCGTCGACACGGTCGTCCGCGCCAAGGGCACCCGCGAGGCCGAGACGGCCAAGCTCCTCGAGAACACCTACCGCCACATCAACATCGCCCTCGTCAACGAGATGGCGCGCTTCTGCCACGACCTCGACATCGACCTCTGGGACGTCATCGCGGCCGCGAAGACCAAGCCCTTCGGCTTCCAGGCCTTCTACCCCGGCCCCGGCGTCGGCGGTCACTGCATCCCGATCGACCCGAACTACCTCTCCTACAACGTCCGCGCGAAGCTGGGCTACCCCTTCCGCTTCGTCGAGCTCGCCCAGGAGATCAACTCGACGATGCCGGCCTACGTGGTCCAGCGCGCGCAGAACATCCTCAACGAGGACAGCAAGTCCCTCCGCGGCTCGACGGTCCTCCTCCTCGGCGTGACCTACAAGCCCAACATCGCCGACCAGCGTGAGTCGCCGGCCGTCCCGCTCGCCCAGCAGCTCATCGCGAAGGGGGCGACGATCCGCTACTACGACGCGAAGGTCGCGGACTGGACCGCGGTGCCCGAGGCCGGGCGCGTCGACGACCTCGACGCCGCCGTCGCCGACGCGGACCTGACGATCCTCGTCCAGAACCACAAGTCCTTCGACATCGAGGACCTCGCGGGCAAGGCCCAGCGCTTCTTCGACACCCGCGGTGTGGCCGAGGACAGCGACAAGGTCGAGCGCCTGTGACCGAGGCCCCTTCGCGGGCCTCCCTTCCGCCGGCGCTCACCACCGAGGAGGCCGCGGAGCTCGCGGCCAGGCACGGGCTGCGGACGCTCAGCGAGCGTCCGCCACTCGGCCGCTACCTCAAGGACCTCTGGCAGCGTCGCTCCTTCATCTGGACCCTCTCCGCCGCGGAGTCCTACGCCAAGAACGAGGACAACCGGCTGGGGCAGGTCTGGGCGGTGCTCAACCCGGCGCTGCTCATCCTCAGCTACTTCGCGATCTTCGGCCTGCTGCTGGGCACCCGCGAGGGGGTCGACAACTTCGTCGGCTTCCTCTCCATCGGGGTCGTGATGTTCAGCTTCACCTCCACGGTCGTCACCCGCGGGGCCAAGGCGATCACCGGCAACCTCGGCCTCGTCCGCGGGCTGCACTTCCCGCGGGCGATCCTCCCGATCTCGGTCATGGTGAGCGAGTTCCTCGCCGTCCTGCCCGCCTTCGGGCTGCTCTTCGTCCTCATGTTCGCCACCGGCGAGCGGCCCGACTGGGAGTGGCTGCTCTTCCCGGTGGCCGTGGTGCTCCAGGGGGTCGCCCTCCTCGGCGTCGCCTTCATCGCCGCCCGGCTGATGAACATCTCCCGCGACCTCGGCAACCTCATCCCGGTCATCGTCCGCCTGCTGCGCTACTGCTCGGGCGTCTTCTTCCCGGTCGTGCACTACGCGCAGAACCTCCCGGCGGCCGCCGAGACCGCGGTCGTCTACCAGCCCTTCGCCCTCATGCTCTCGCTCGGTCGGCAGTCGCTGCTCGGCGGTGAGGATAATGCGGTCGTCCCGGGCGACTGGCTGCTCATGGCCGCGTGGGCGGCCAGCCTCGCGGTGGTCGGGCTCGTGATCTTTTGGTGGGACGAGGCGAGGTACGGCCGTGGCTGAGTCCCCCGAGCCGACGAAGGGGGAGATCGGCACCCCCACCGTCATCGTCAGCCACCTCGACGTGAAGTACGCCGTCTTCGGCGGCGAGCGGCACGGCCGCCCGAGCGGCGAGGGCGAGCCCACCTCCCTCCGCGACCGGCTCACCGGCAAGCGGCCGCCCAAGGTGCGCGAGGTGCACGCGGTCAAGGACGTGAGCTTCGTCGCCCACCACGGCGAGTCCATCGGCATCATCGGCCGCAACGGCTCCGGCAAGTCGACGCTGCTGCGGGCGGTCGCCGGGCTCATCCCCCCTTCGTCCGGCCGGTTGTGGGTCGCCGGCGAGCCCTCCCTCCTCGGCGTCAATGCCGTGCTCATGAGCAAGCTCAGCGGGGAGCGCAACATCTACATCGGCGCCCAGGCGCTCGGCCTGTCCAAGGCCGAGATCGCCGAGCGCTTCGACGAGATCGTCGAGTTCTCCGGCATCGGTGACGCCGTCTACCTACCGATGAGCACCTACTCCTCGGGGATGGGCGCCCGGCTGCGCTTCGCCATCAGCACGGCCGCCTCGCCGGACGTCCTCATGATCGACGAGGCCCTCGCCACCGGTGACGCCGACTTCCGGCAGAAGAGCGCCGAGCGGATCACCGACATCCGCGACCGTGCCGGCACGGTCTTCCTCGTCTCGCACTCCAACGGCAACATCCGCCAGATCTGCGACCGCGTGCTGTGGATGGACCAGGGCCGACTCATCATGGACGGCCCCACCGAGGAGGTCCTCCCCCAGTACGAGGCCACGCTGCCCAAGAAGGTCAAGCGCAAGGCCGCCGTGCCACCCGAGCCCGAGGTCCCCGGCACCGTGCGCTGGGGCGGCGACGGGCGGATCGAGGTCGCGGCCTCGGTGAGCGCGCACACCTGGGAGCCCGGTGTCGAGGGCGTCTTCGTCGCAAGCGTCCACAAGGTCGCGGCCGCCCGGGCCGTCGCCCCCATCGCCGCCCGGCTCGGCTGGCCGCTGCTCTGGGTTCGTCCCGGGTCCGTCCCCGACGTCACCCGCGAGGAGCTGGCGCGGCTCTCGCCGGGACGCGTCGTCGTCGTCGCGGGCGAGGAGCAGCTCACCGAGGAGACGCACGCGCGACTCGAGTCGATGGTCGACGGGCCGGTCGAGCGCATCTCCTCGGACGACCCCGCGATCGCGTCGGCGCGGCTGCTGCGGGCCTTCCCGCCGCCGGACGCCTCGACCCTCCACGTGACCCTGCCCGCGACGTCGAGCAAGGCCCCCGCCATGTCGCTCGCGGCGGGCGCCACCTGCCAGTCGCTCATCGTCTGCGACGACTCGGAGGTGCCCACGGAGCTCGCCGAGGCCCTCGCGGAGGTGGCCCCGCAGCGCCTCGTGCTCAACGGCAACGAGGAGGACTGGGCCGCGCCGACGGTCGAGCAGCTCCGCAGCGCGAGCGGGGGCGAGGTGACCTTCGACCCCGGCAAGGGACCGATGGCGCTCGCCGCCGGCCTCTGGGACGGGACCGCACCCGGCGGGCGGGTCATCGTCGCCGCCCAGTCGACGGGCGTCGAGATCCTCTCGGCCGCGGCGGCGAGCGGTCACTCCGGCGTGCCCGTGCTCCTCGTGACGAGCGATCGGATCCCCCAGCTCGTCCGCACGACGCTCGAGCGCCTCGCGCCCAGCGAGATCGCCGTCGTCGGCACCCGGGACGCCCTCCCGACGGCGGTCCGCGAGTCCCTCGGCGAGATCGTCAGCGGCGGGGAGAACGCTCCCGAGCGATCCGGGTGAGCTCGACGACGAAGTCCGTCGCCCCCTTCGCCCAGTCGTAGCGCTGGCGCACGAGCGCCCGCCCGCGGCGGCCCATGTCGGCCGCGACTCCCGGGTCACGCCACAGGCGCACGGCCGCCTCGGCCACGGCCTCCGCGTCGTCGAAGGGGACGACCGCACCGGCGCTCGCCTCGAGGACGACCTCGGCAGCGAGCGGCAGGGGCGTGGTGAGCGCCGGCACGCCGTGGGCGAGGTACTCGACGACCTTGGTCGGCATGGAGCCGCGGTAGTTGGGCAGGTCCTGCAGGAGCGCCAGGCCGGCAAGGGCGCCGTCGATCGTGGCCATCGCCTCCTCGGCGGGCAGGAAGCCGTGCCACGTCACGTACCCGTCCGCGACCCCCTGCTCCATGGCCACGCGGGAGGCGTCGTCGCGTGCCGGGCCGACCACCTCGAGGGTGATCGCTCCGTCCGAGGCCTCGTGCGCGAGCCGCGTCGCCTCGACCATGACCTCGCTCCCCCGCGCGGTCGTGAGGTTACCCACGTGGACGAGCCGGTCGCCGCCGGCCGGCGTGACCTCGTCGGGGATGACGACGGCGTTGGGGACGACCGCGTGCCGGCCGCGGAAGCGATCGGCGTAGGCGTGCTCGGCGAGGAGCAGGGGGCGGCGACGCTCGACGAGCCGCTCGGCGCGGCGCCAGGCCCCGGCCATCGGACGACGAAGGGGGGCGGGCAGCCAATCCTTGACGACGAGGGCGCCCGCCGGGTCCTCGTGGACGTCCCAGACGAGGTGGTCGACGCCCAGGCCGGCGGTGGCGGGCAGCAACTCGGGGTCATGGACGAGGACGATGTCGTGCTCGGGCGCGAGTCGACGCACGGCCGCCCGCGCGGCCCGGGCGGCGCGGAGGCGGTCACGACCGGCGGCCCGCGGCAGGTCGATGCAAGTCACCGCGTCGCTGGCCTCCGGGACCGGCAGGTCATGGGCGACGAAGGGGGCGAGATAGGTCACCTGCCAGCCGGCCGCGAGGAGGGCGGCGATCTCCCGGTGCCGGATCCGCGAGTCCTGCGGATGGTGGACGACGGTGACGACGAGGGCACGGTAGGGACCGGGCAGGGTCACGGATCCTCCCTTCGTCGTCGATCGCGCTGATCCTACGTGTCCACGGGCGAGACCGATGGGGCAGTCCTCGACAGAACCATGTACCGTGGGACCCACGAGAAACCACACAGATCCGGGTCCGCTCTGGTAGTTCCGCACCTTCTTGGCAAGGCGCGGGCGATCAGTGCCGGCCCGCACTAGCGTATGAGGGGGTCACGCCATGGGGCGCGGCCGAGCGAAGGCGAAGCAGACCAAGGTTGCCCGCGAGCTGAAGTACTACTCGCCGGAGACCGACCTGCGAGCGCTGGAGGCGGAACTTCACGGCAACTCAGGTCGGCAGACCGATCGTGCGACGCACGACGGCGAGCAGGACCTGGATGACGACGACTACGAGTCCTGGTCGAGCGCGGAGCGGTAAAAGCCCCTCCGTCAGATCAACCCCTGACGACGCGCTTCGGCGACCGCGGCATCACGCCGCGTGACCCCGAGCCGACCGTAGGTGTGCGACAGGTGTGACTTCACGCTCGAGAGGCTGAGGTAGAGCACCTCGGCGATCTGCTGGTTGCCCAGTCCCGCACCCACGAGTCGCAGCACCTCGACCTCCCGCTCCGTGAGCGGTGGGGCCTCGCGGTGGACGCGCTGCACCAGGGGTCCCGTCACCGGCTGATCCAGATCGGCGTGGTCACCCCGTGCTGCCGCACGGATGGCCGCGCCGATCTGCAGCGGTGTGCTCGACCCCGCGAGGCAGCCGTGGGCGCCCGCGGCGATGACGGACTCGGTGAGCGTCACGTCCTCCACGAGGACGACCCATGCCGGGCTGGCGCCGGGCTGCGCTCCCGCTGCAGCGAGCAGCGCCGTCGGGCCACCACCGTCGTCGAGGTCGCCGGCGAGCACGACGACGTCCACTCCGGGAGTCGTCATGACCTCCTGGAGGGTCGCGGCGGGTGTGACCAGCTCGAAGTCCGGCTCCGCGTCGAGCACCGCGAGGAGGTCCTCACGGTGTCCTTCGGACGCGTCCGCGACGAGGACGCGGAGTGCGGGTCTCAGGCGTGCTCCCCGACGACCTGGACGGACCCGCCGTCCACACCCTTGGCGCCCTGGACGATCTCGACGTCGTCCAGGGCGGCGGCGGTCCGCGCGTCGCTGACCTCGCCGAGCACCCATGCGTCGATGCCGGCTGCTCGGGAGCGGGCGATCGCGGCGTCGACGGACTCCTGCGGCAGCGCGGCGACGAATCCGATGCCCATGTTGAGGGTGCGCTCGAGGTCGACGCGCGGCACCGAGCCGAGCTCGCCGACGAGGGAGAAGATCGGCGGCGGCATCCACGTCGCCCGGTCGACCCGGGCGAGCGTCCCCTGCGGGAGGACCCGGGCGAGGTTGGCCGCGAGCCCGCCGCCGGTGACGTGGCTCAGCGCGTGCACGTCGACGTCGTCGGCGCGGATCAGGTCGAGCAGCGCCCGGGTGTAGATGCGGGTCGGGACGAGCAGCTCGTCGCCGAGGGTGTGGCCGAGCTCGTCGACGTGCCGGTCCAGCTCCCACCCGGCTGAGGCGATGACCCGGCGCACGAGGGAGTATCCGTTGGAGTGCAGGCCCGAGGAGGCGAGGGCGAGGACCACGTCGCCCGCGACGACCCGGTCCGGACCGATGACCTCGTCGTGCTCGACGACACCGGTCGCCGCGCCGGCGACGTCGTACTCGTCCGGCTCGAGGAGACCGGGGTGCTCTGCGGTCTCGCCGCCGACCAGTGCGACACCGGCGAGCTCGCACCCCTTCGCGATGCCGCTGACGATGGCCGCGATGCGCTCGGGGACCACCTTGCCCGTGGCGATGTAGTCCGTCATGAAGAGCGGCTCGGCGCCGCAGACGACGATGTCGTCGACGACCATGCCGACGAGGTCCTGGCCGATGGTGTCGTGGCGGTCCATGGCCTGGGCGATGGCGACCTTGGTGCCGACGCCGTCGGTGGAAGTCGCGAGGACCGGGCGGCGCATGCCTTGGAGGGCGGAGGCGTCGAACATGCCGGCGAAGCCGCCCAGGCCGCCGAGGACCTCGGGGCGGGTGGCGCGGCGGACCGACTCCTTCATGAGGTCGACGGCCTTGTCGCCGGCCTCGACGTCGACCCCGGCGTCGGCATAGGTGATCGGCTGCTGGGGGGTGGTCACGGGCGTCGCACCGCTTCCTCGGTCGGGGTGAAGTCGAGCTCGAGCAGGGACTTGCCGAGGCGGTCCTCGCTCGGCAGCTCTATCGGGTACGTGCCGGAGAAGCAGGCCGTGCACAGCTGCGTCTCGGGCTGGTCGGTGGCGGCGATCATCCCTTCCTCGCTGATGTAGCCGAGGGAGTCGGCACCGAGCGAGGTGGCGATCTCGTCCACACCCAGACCGGTGGCGATGAGCTCGGCCCGGGTGGCGAAGTCGATCCCGAAGAAGCACGGCCACTTGATCGGCGGCGAGGAGATCCGCACGTGCACCTCGGCCGCGCCCGCCTCGCGGAGCATCCGCACGACGGCCCGCTGGGTGTTGCCGCGCACGATGGAGTCGTCGACGATGATGAGCCGCTTGCCCTTGATGACGTGGTGCAGGGGGTTGAGCTTGAGGCGGATGCCGAGCTGGCGGATCGTCTGGCTGGGCTGGATGAAGGTGCGGCCGACGTAGGCGTTCTTGACGAGGCCCTGGCCGAAGGGGATGCCCGACTCCTGCGCGTAGCCGATCGCCGCGGGGGTCCCGGACTCCGGTGTCGCGATGACGAGGTCGGCGTCGACGGCGTGCTCGCGGGCGAGGGCGCGGCCCATCTCGACGCGGGCCTCGTGGACGGTGCGGCCGTTGATGGTCGTGTCCGGGCGGGCGAGGTAGACGTACTCGAAGACGCAGCCCTTGCGGGCGGGCTCCGCGAACTGCTGGGTGCGCAGGCCGTCCTCGTCGATGGTCACGAGCTCGCCGGGCTCGACCTCGCGGACGAAGGAGGCGCCGACGATGTCGAGCGCGGCGGTCTCGGAGGCGACGACCCAGCCGCGCTCGAGACGGCCGATGACGAGCGGGCGCAGCCCCTGGGGGTCGCGGGCGGCGTAGAGGGTGTTTTCCTCCATGAAGACGAAGCAGAAGGCGCCGCGCAGCCTCGGGAGTAGGTCCATGGCCGCGGCCTCGAGGGACTGCTCCTGGTCGTGCGCGAGGAGCGCGGTGACGAGGGCGGTGTCGGAGGTGTTGCCGCGGCGCAGCTCGCCGTCGGTGATGCGGCGGATGCGGCCGTCGTCGCCGGGGATCTCGTCGCCGCGCTCCTCGACGAGCTCGCGGAGCTCGGCGGAGTTGACGAGGTTGCCGTTGTGGGCGAGGGCGACGGTGCCGGTGTCGTGGCCGCCGAGTGTCGGCTGGGCGTTCTCCCAGGTGGAGCCGCCGGTGGTCGAGTAGCGGCAGTGGCCGACGGCGATGTGCCCACGAAGGGTGGACAGGCTCCGCTCGTCGAAGACCTGGGAGACGAGGCCCATGTCCTTGTAGACGAGGATCTGCTGGCCGTTGGAGGTGGCGATCCCTGCGGACTCCTGCCCGCGGTGCTGCAGGGCGTAGAGGCCGTAGTAGGTCAGCTTGGCGACGTCCTCACCCGGGGCCCAGACGCCGAAGACGCCGCAGGCATCCTGGGGTCCCTTCTCCCCCGGCAGGAGGTCATGGGACAGGTTTCCGTCTCCGCGTGGCACGGGGTCCAGTGTCCCACAGACCCGCGGGGCCGGGGTCTGCGGTCTGCGCCTCGGGCCGATGTCCATAAGGACTGCAGTTCGGTCAGGGGTCAACGAGGACTCGGGGTCTGGCGAGCTGGAAGCGTCGAGCTGCAGTACTTATGAACGGCCTGTGGATCGCCAAGATGCGAGTTCGCCGAACTTCACTACCTTGGACGGCACATGTTGGCTGCGTCGCCACCCAGGCAGCGCGGATGAAGGGACCCTTCTGTGCAGATGATCCGTGGAACGGCGGCGCTGGCCGCCGGAGTCCTGATGGTCGGCGGCATGGCTGCATGCGGGGACGAAGGGGAGCCTGAGGCGTCCTCGTCGACCGCGTCACCGAGCGAGGTGGAGCCGAGCTCGTCATCAGACTCGTCGGACTCCGGGTCGAGTTCGTCTTCATCGGGGTCTTCTGAAACCCAGGGTGAAGGCAAGGTCGCAGAACTGCCTGAGGCGGCGAAGAAGCAGACCAAGGCTGGTGCTATAGCCTTCAACGAGTTCTATCAGGACCAGATGGGCGAGGCGCTCAAGACAGGCAAGACCGAAACCCTCGAGAAGTTCTCGCACGACGCTTGCGACGTGTGCGATGAGTACATTCGCGAGACGGAGAAATCCACTGCCCGCGGAATCACGATGGACAAGAATCCGAACAGGATCGGTGAGTCGACAGCCACCGCGCGGTCCGATAATGGCTACAAGGTCACCGTCGAAGTGCAGGCCGCGGAGTACCAAGAGGTACTGAAGGATGGCTCGCGTGGACGTTCCGCCGACGCTGTGACATACACGGTAGCGACGGATACGCAATGGACGGGAGACCATTGGGTCATCCGGGACTCGGTGATCGTCGAATGAAGCACCTCAAGTCAGTCTCGCTAATGGCAAGCGCGATACTCGCCCAGTCCACTATGGCAGCTCTCCCTTCATCCGCGTCCACCGTCACAGCACACACCCAGACTCCCGCTCAAAGCGCTGATCAGCCAGCTCCCAAGATTGACAATCGGTCGATAGGCGTTCACGGAAAGGAGGCTAGGGATCAGCGACCTGGCGCCGACATGCCCCCATGGGTTATACGGCCGGACCCGCCCAGCCGTCCCGGCAAAGCGCCTAAAACTGCTACGGGCTCTGACGGGGTGACCGGGCCCGGCTCGGGGGGCACCCCTAGAGTCAAAAACGCCCCCAAGAAGAAGAAAGTCGAGGTCAAGAGCGACAGCTGCACCGACATGGGCGTGGAGCAGTGCGCGGCGGCACGGACGGGGTGCATGACCGGTGCTGGCGGACGAGATGCCTATCGGCCGCCGACGATCACCTGGGTGCGGGTGGATGGTGGGACCTGGCAGTACGCTGGTCTCTCCTGTGGCCCGCCGACGTCCGTCGAGGTTCCCGGAGCCAGCGGCCCGGTCGATGTGGAGATCGAGGCCCCACCGGTGCCGACCCTGGGTCAGATCCAGCGGGCCTTCCGGTCGCTGCCCTTCAGCAAGCCGAGCGTGACCATCCAGCCCAAGGGGCAGCGCACGGCGAAGAACCTCAAGACCTTCTACGCCGCGCAGTGGCCCGATGACGACGACCTCCAGCCCGGCGAGATCAGCAAGCCGGTCAAGCTCCTGTCCTGGAACGTGGAGTTCAAGGTCGCCGCCAAGGACTACCGGTACGACTACGGCGACGGCTCCAAATCCGGTTGGACCACGAGCACCGGCGGCACCTATCCCGACGGGGACATCACCCACACCTACTCCGAGAGCGGTGACGTCGAGGTCAAGGTCGACGCACGCCTGACCGGCCAGTACCGGGTCAACGGTGGCGAGTGGCAGGACATCGCCACGGTCGCCGACCTGCAGGACGAGCCGAGCTTCACCCTCGAGGTCCGCGGGACCAAGACCACCCTCGTCGACAACTGACCGGCCGAGGACGAGATCGGCCTACTTGCGGTAGGTGAAGAGCGCCGCGACAGCCGCCCCGACGAGCGCACCGAGCAGCAAACCGAAGACGCTCATGTAACCCAGCGCGGCGCCCGGGTCATAGGTGATGTCGAAGCCCTCGTTGCGGTTCGGGCCGATCCAGGAGACGACGCTGAAGACGACGAAGCCGACGATCGCCCCGGTCATGATGAAGGGGACCGGCTTCGGACGGCTGGGAGAACGCTTCGCTGACACCCGACCATCGTAGGTTGGGAGCATGACCGACCAGCGCCCGCATGCCGACGTCCCCGAGATGAAGCTCCCCGCGCCCCGCACGCCCGACCCCGCGACGGCGCCCGGCCTGCGCTGGGGCGTCCTCGGCGCCGGGTGGATCGCCGAGCAGATGACGCGGTCCTTCGAGGGCACGAGCCAGCAGGTCGTCGCCGTCGGCTCGCGCGACCTCGGCCGCGCCCGCGCCTTCGTCGACAGGAACTGCCCCGGCGCCACCGCCCACGGGGACTACGCGGCCCTCGTCGGCGACCCCGCCGTCGAGGTCGTCTACGTCGCCAGCCCGCACAGCGAGCACCTCGAGCACGCCCTGCTCGCCATCCAGGCCGGCAAGCACGTCCTCGTCGAGAAGCCCATGACCCCCACCGCAGCGGAGGCCCGCCAGATCATGGCGGCCGCCCGCGCGGCCGGGGTCTTCTGCATGGAGGGCGTGTGGACGCGCTTCCTCCCGCACATCGACGTCCTCCGCCAAGTCCTCGACGCCGGCCTGCTCGGCGAGGTGAGCACCGTCCTCGCCGACCACTCCCTTCCGTTGTGGCCCGACGGCCCGCAGCGCCTCTCGGACCCGGACCTCGCCGGGGGCGCCATGCTCGACCTCGGCATCTACCCCCTGTCCTTCGCCTCCCTCACCCTCGGCGGGGTGCAGGAGGCCACCGGGCTCGGCAGCCTCACCGACCTCGGGGTGGACCGGCGGGTCGCCTTCGTCGCCCAAGGCCCCACCGGAGCCGTGGCCTCCCTCGCCACCGACATGTCCGTCTCGTCCCCGACCACCGCCTCGGTCAACGGCACGTGGGCGCGGCTCGAGCTGGACACGATGTTCTACACCCCGACGACGATGCGCCTCGTCGGCAAGGACGGCGTCGTCCTCGACACGATGACCGGCGATCCGCTCGAGCAGCACCGCGGCCTGCGCCACGAAGCCACCGAGGTCGCCCTCCGCATCACCGCGGGCGAGACCGAGTCCCCCCTCGTGCCCCTCACGGAGACCGTGCACCTCATCGAGGTGATGGAGAGGCTGCTGCGCTCCCTTCGCTGAGCGGCAGGTACGCCGACAGGTCCGTCCGCTGCCCACTGACCCGGATCGCCCCGGCGGCGACCTCCTCCGCCCAGGCGCTCTCCCCCGTCGCCACCCGCAGCCACGTCTGCGGGTCCGTCTCCACGACGGCCGGCGGGGTGCCCCGCGTGTGCACCGGCCCCTCCACGCACTGCACGGCGGCGAAGGGTGGGACCCGCACCTCCACGCTGCGCCCGGGAGCCCTCTCGCCGAGCTCCTCCACGGTGTGCCGGACGGCGGTCGCGAGGGTCTTGCGGTCGACCGCCCCGCGGTCCTCACTGGTCGCCCACGCGTGGAGCGCGGACCGCCCTTCGTCCACCGGGATCCGTCGCCGTCCTGCCATGTGCCCAGTCTCCCAGCCGTGAGGGACAATCGGCCCGTGGCGGAGTCAGCGGTCGAGTTCGTGCCCGACGAGCACGGAGGCGTGACCGTCATGCGTGACGGGCACCCGCAGAGCCACGTCGACCTCGAGGACCCCGGCCATCTCGTCTTCGAGTACGTGCAGCACATGGCTGCCGCCATCGACGCGACCTTCCCCGCGCCCGACCCGATCGGGGTGACCCATGTCGGTGGTGCCGGGCTGACGCTCCCCCGTTGGGTGCACCGGACCCGTCCCGGCTCGCCACAGATCGTCCTCGAGCCGGACGAGCTCCTCACGGCCGCCGTCCGGGAGGAGCTCCCTCTCCCGCGGGGGCACCGCATCCGGGTCCGCCCCCAGCTCGGCCGCCCGGGCGTCGCAGCGCTCAAGGACGACTCGGCGCACGTCATCGTCGTCGACGCCTTCGACGAGGGGCGGGTCCCCCACGACCTCCAGACGCGCGAGTTCTTCGGCGAGGCCGCCCGGGTACTGCGGCCCGACGGCATCCTCGTGATGAACAGCCCCGACGAGCCAGGCTGGCGGCACCTGTCCGACGTGCTCACCGGGGCACGTGAGGCCTTCCCCGCTCTCGCCGTCATCGCGATGCGCGACGTCATCAAGGGGAGGCGATTCGGCAATGCCACCGTCGTGGCAAGCCACCGCCCGATCGACGTCGACGAGGTACGCCGTCAGGTGAACCGCTGGCCCTTCCCTTCCGGAGTCCTCAGCGGGAACCAGCTCACGCGACGCACGGCGGGGGGCGCCGCGCTCACCGATGCGACGCCGCGCCCGTCACCGGCCGCCCCCGACCCCGGGCAGTGGCGCGTCCGCTGAGGCGGCGTCGGCTCAGCCCCAGCCGGTGAGCCGGGAGATGACCGAAGGGAGGTCCTCCATGGCGTCGACGACCGCGTCGGCGCCCTCCAGCCAGCCCGTCGGCGTCATGTCGCTCGCGTACCCGACGACCGGCATCCGTGCCGCGAGCGCGGCCTCGAGACCCGCACGGCTGTCCTCGACGACGACGCACCGCTCGGCCGCGAAGCCCATCCGCTCGGCGGCGAGGAGGAAGACGTCGGGAGCCGGCTTGCCGTGCTCGACCTGCTCCGCGCTGAAGCGCGTCTCCTCGGGGAAGAGCCCCGCCAGTCCGGTGCGGTCGAGCTTGGTGCCGATCGCCGCGAGCAGCGACCCGGAGGCGACGCAGACCTCGTGGCCGAGCTCCCGGATCGCCTCGACCGCCTCGTCCGCGCCGGCGATCGCTTCGAGCTCCTCCTGGCTACGGGCGAACTCCGCGCGCCAGGCCTTCTCCCACTCGGGATCGGGCACCGCACCGGTGAGCTCGGTGAGGGTGACGCGGTTGTCCTGGTAGGCCCGCCCGACGAAGGTCTCCACCGCGTCCTGCTCGGTGAAGTCCACCCCCGCGTCGCGCATCATGCCCGTCCACGTGCGCACGTTGAGGCGTTCGCTGTCGACGAGCACCCCATCGCAGTCGAAGATCACGAGCCAGCCGGAGTGCTCCATGTCAGCCGAAGTACCGCTGCATGGTGCCCGTGTGCGCGGCGCGCATCTCCTCGGCCGTGACCTCGAGCGCGTCCTTGACCTTGAGCGAGGCACCGTCGGTGACGCCGAGGCGGGCCAGAGGCACACCGTGGGTCTCGGCGATGCTCACGAGCGTGGCGAGGTCGGCCTCGGATCGGACCGTCACGAGCGCCCGCGCCGCCGACTCCGAGTACAGCGCGGTGAAGGCGTCGATCCCGTCACGGTCGAGCACCGGCGTGAGGTCGACCGAGGCGCCGGTGCCACCCTGGAGCACCGACTCGGCGAGCGCGATGGCCAGCCCACCGTCGGACAGGTCGTGGGAGCTCGTGAGCAGCCCGCGGCGGACGGCCTCGACGAAGAAGTCCGCGAGGTCCTTCTCCTTCGCGAGGTCCACCCGGGGCGGGCGGCCGCCGAGGTGACCGTGGAGCGCGTGCGCCCACTCCCCGCCGTCGAGCTCGTCCCGGGTCTCGCCGAGGAGGAGCACGATCTCCCCCTTCGCCGTGAAGCCGGAGGCGACGGATGTGGCGACGTCGTCGAGGACGCCGAGCACCCCGACGACGGGCGTCGGGTGGATCGCGGTGTCCCCGGTCTGGTTGTAGAAGGAGACGTTGCCGCCGGTGACGGGGATGCCCAGCTCGAGGCAGGCGTCGAAGAGGCCCGCGACCGCCTGCTGGAACTGCCACATGACGCCCGGGTCCTCGGGGGAGCCGAAGTTCAGGCAGTCGGTGACGGCCAGCGGCAGCGCCCCGGAGGTCGCGACATTGCGGTAGGACTCGGCGAGCGCGAGCTGCGCGCCGGCATAGGGGTCGAGGCGACCGAAGCGGCCGTTGCAGTCGGTCGACACCGCGACCCCGAGCCCGGACTCCTCGTCGATGCGGACGACTCCCGAGTCGTGCGGCGTAGCGCGGCGGGTGTTGCCGAGGACGTAGCGGTCGTACTGGTTGGTCACCCAGGACTTGTCGCAGAGGTTGGGCGAGGCGAGGAGGTCCAGGAGGGTGCGGCCGAGGTCGTCCGGGCGGGGAAGGGCGGCGCTCCCGTCGGCCTGCACCGCGTCCAGCCACTCGGGCCGGGCGATCGGACGCTCGTAGACGGGCCCGTCGTGGGCGACGGAGGTCGGGTCGACGTCGACGATCGTCTCGCCGTGCCAGGTGATGACGAGCCGGTCGCCCTCGGTGACCTCCCCGAGCACCGCCGCCTCGACGTCCCAGCGGTCGGTGACCGCGAGGAAGGCGTCGAGCTTGTCCGGCGCGACGACCGCCATCATCCGCTCCTGCGACTCCGACATGAGGATCTCCTCGGGGGAGAGCGTCGAGTCACGCAGGGGGACGCGGTCAAGCTCGACACGCATGCCGCCGTCGCCGGCGGACGCGAGCTCCGATGTGGCACAGGAGAGTCCGCCACCGCCGAGGTCCTGGATGCCCTCGACGACGCCGGCGGCGTAGAGGTCGAGGCAGCACTCGATGAGGACCTTCTCGGCGAAGGGGTCTCCCACCTGGACGGCGGGCCGCTTGGCGGGACCGCCCTCCTCGAAGGTCTCGGAGGCGAGGACGGAGACGCCACCGATGCCGTCGCCGCCGGTCTTGGCGCCGAAGAGGACGACCTTGTTGCCCGTTCCCGAGGCATTGGCGAGGTGCAGGTCCTCGTGGCGCAGCGTGCCGACGCACAGCGCGTTGACGAGCGGGTTGCCCTGGTAGCAGTCGTCGAAGACGATCTCGCCGCCGACGTTGGGCAGGCCGAGGGAGTTGCCGTAGCCGCCGATGCCCTTGACGACGCCGGGCAGGACGCGCGCGGTGTCCGGGTGGTCGATGGCCCCGAAGCGAAGGGGGTCCATCACCGCGACCGGCCGGGCGCCCATCGCCATGATGTCGCGCACGATGCCGCCGATGCCGGTCGCGGCGCCCTGGTAGGGCTCGACATAGCTCGGGTGGTTGTGCGACTCGACCTTGAAGGTCACCGCCCAGCCCTGGCCGACGTCGATGACGCCGGCGTTCTCGCCGATGCCGGCGAGGGTCTTGCCGAGCGGGGTCTCGGAGGGCAGGTCACCGAAGCGCTTGAGGTGGACCTTCGAGGACTTGTAGCTGCAGTGCTCCGACCACATGACCGAGTACATCGCCAGCTCGGCGCTCGTCGGGCGGCGGTCGAGGATCTCGCGGATCCGCTCGTACTCGTCCTGCTTGAGGCCCAGGTCGGCCCAGGGCTGCTCGGCATCAGGGGTCTCGCCGGCGCGGGTGACGGTGTCGAGGGTGCTCACGCGGACACCACCTGCTCCAGGACGGAGGTGAAGACGGTGCGGCCGTCCAGGCTCGGGCCGAAGCCCTCCTCGACGGCGTGCTCGGGGTGCGGCATGAGCCCGACGACGTTGCCGCGCTCGTTGGTGATGCCGGCGATGTCGCGGGAGGAGCCGTTGGGGTTGGTGCCGACGTAGCGGAAGGCGACCCGTCCATCCCCTTCGATCCGGTCGAGGGTGTCCCGGTCGGCGACGAACTGGCCGTCCTGGTTCTTCAGCACGACGGTGATCTCCTGGTCGGCCTCGTAGCCGTGCGTCCAGGCGGTGCTCGCGTTCTCGACGCGCAGGACCTGGTCGCGGCAGAGGAATCTGCGGTGGTCGTTCTGGATCATCGAGCCGGGCAGGAGGTGGGACTCGGTGAGGATCTGGAAGCCGTTGCAGATCCCGAGGACCGGCATCCCTCCCTTCGCCGCGGTGATGACCTCGCCCATGACCGGGGCGAAGCGGGCGATGGCCCCGGCGCGCAGGTAGTCGCCGTAGGAGAAGCCGCCGGGGATGACGACGGCGTCGACGGAGCGCAGGTCCGCGTCGCCGTGCCACAGGGCCACGGCCTCGCCGCCGGAGATGCGGACGGCCCGACGGGCGTCGGAGTCGTCGAGGCTGCCGGGGAAGGTGACGACGCCGATCTTCACGCGCCGGCCCCGGTGATCGGAGCCTGCTCGGGCTCGTCGGCCGTGAGCTCGTGGACGTTGACGACGTCCTCGATGACGGGGTTCGAGAGCAGAGTCTCGGCGGCCTCGCGGGCCTTCGCGAGGTGCTCCTCGGTGACCTCACCGTCGACGGAGAGCACGAAGCGCTTCCCCTGCCGGACGTCGGTGAAGGTGTCCAGACCCAGCCGCGGCAGGGCCCCGCGGACCGCCTGGCCCTGCGGGTCGAGGATCTCGGGCTTGAGCATGACGTCGACGACGATGCGTCCCACGGGGGGTCTCCTGATGGCGAAGGGGGTGCGTCCGCCCCGAGTCTAGATGGCCGCCGCCATACCTCCTGAGGAGGCCGTCGCAGCGGAACTGTGGCCAGACGGAACCGGTGTGCCCGGCCGAGCAGATCGCCCACGACCAGTGGGATAACCGCGCAGAACGCGAATCCGAAGCAGTTCGGCGGGCACCCGGTCATTCATGGCGTGCACAAGAGGGCGTCCTGGTGCATTCGGCGGCAGATATCGCCGCGAAATGCACCAGGACGCCCCTTTATGCACGAGGGGGACTCCTGCTCAGCCGAACCGCTCCCGCAGCTCGCGCTTGAGGATCTTCCCGCTCGGGTTCTTCGGCAGCTCGGCCAGCAGCTCGACCCGCTTGGGCCGCTTGTAGGGAGCGAGCACACCGGCGCAGTGCTCCATGAGCGCCTCGACGGTCAGGTCCGCGCCCTCCTTCGCCACGACCGTGGCGGTGACGGCCTCGATCCACTTCGGGTCCGGCAGGGCGAAGACCGCGACCTCGGCGACGTCCGGGTGGGCGTAGATCGCCTCCTCGACCTCGCGGGAGGCGACATTCTCACCACCGGTCTTGATCATGTCCTTCTTGCGGTCGATGATCGTGATCCGCCCTTCGTCGTCCGCGACCGCGAGGTCACCGGAGTGGAACCACCCGCCCGCGAAGGCCTCGGCCGTCTTCTCCTCGTTGCGCCAGTAGCCGGCCGCGATCTGCGGGCTGCGGTGCACCACCTCGCCGACCTGCCCGACCGGCACCTCGTTGCCGTCGTCGTCGACGAGCCGGGTCTCGACGTTGAGCACTGGACGCCCGGCGGAGCCGGCGTGGGTGAGCTGCTCGTGCGGCGGGAGGATCGTCGCGACCGGGGCGAGCTCGGTCTGGCCGTAGAAGTTCCACAGACTCAGCTCGGGTAGCCGCTGCAGGATCTCCTTGAGCACCTCGACGGGCATCGCGGCCGCGCCGTAGTAGCCCTTGCGCAGCGAGCTGAGGTCGGTCGAGTCGAAGTCCGCGTGCCGCAGTAGGCCGATCCACACCGTCGGCGGCGCGAAGTACTTCGTCACCCCGTGCTCGGCGATCGTCCGCAGCACGGTGGCCGGGTCGGGAGCGGGGAGGATGATGCTCGTCGCGCCGAGCATGATGTCCGGCCCGAGGAAGCAGTCGAGCTGCGCACAGTGGTACAGCGGCAGGGTGTGCAGGTCGATGTCGTCTCCGGTCATGCCGCCGTCGATGATCGCGCTGAGGTACTCGGCCTGCAGCGCGCGTGAGGTGAGCAGCGCTCCCTTCGGTCGGGACTCGGTGCCCGAGGTGTACATGAGGCGGATCGGGTCGTCATCGGCCACGACCGGTGGCGTCCATCCGGACGCGTCCGTGGCCGCGAGGTCGGCGAAGGGGGTCCACCCCTCGCTCGCGTCGCCGGTCACCACACGAGTCGAGACCTCCTGGCCGGCCGCGGCGATCGCCTCGTCCGCGGTCCCGACGAACTCGGGCTGGGCGACGAAGGCCACCGGCTCGCTGTCGCCGAGGATGTACGCGACCTCGTCGGCCGTGAGCATGAAGTTGATCGGCACGAGGATCGCGCCGAGCCGCGCCGCGCCCCAGGCGATCGCGGCGAAGTCGGCACTGTTGCGGCTGAGCAGTGCGACACGGTCACCCGGAGCGATGCCCCGCTCGGCGAGTCCGGCCGCGACGGCGGTGACGAGGTCGTCGAGCTCCCGGAAGCTCAGCCGGGTGTCTCCGTCGATGATCGCGGTCTTGTCCCCGAAGCGGGCGGCGCTGCGGCGCAGCACCTCCCCGAGACCGTTCGCGCGGGCGGCGTCCATCTGCGTCGTCGTTGACATGTCCGCAGTCTGCCCGGGTGAGGTGGTCGGCGGAAGGGGTCGCGTGGGTCAGAGCGAGCCCGCCGGCACCGAGAGGCGACCCCGGACGGTGAGGACGGCGCTGCCGGCGATGGCGAGCCCGACGAGACCGACGACCACATAGGCCGTCCGTGGCTCGAGGACGCTCCCGAGCAGCCCGCCGACACCGAGCGCGACGATCCCGCACGAGCGTGAAGCCCCACCGACGAAGGCGACGATGCTCCCGCGACTGCGGACGTCCGTGGCCGTGACCATGAGGGTGAGCGTCAACGCGTTGACCGCCCCGAGCAGCAGACCCACAGAGGCGGCGAGCGGGACGTAGACGATGAGGTTCGGCGCCAGGCCTTGCCCCACCTGGCAGAGCGAGATCACCCCAAGCAGGGCGAGGACCGCCGCCGCTCTCGTCCGCGTCGTCCGCGCGAGGGCTGCAGCCAGCGCGCCGACCACCGCCGCGACCCCGGCCGCGGCCTCGGAGGCGCCGAACTGGCTCGAGCTGCCCCCGAGCACACCCCTGACGAGGAAGACCTCGATCGCGTTGACCGACTCGAGCGCCACGATGAAGGGCAGCACCGCCCACACGATCGTCGCGAGCAGCGGCTGCTCCCCCAAGGCCCGGACACCCTCGACGGGGACGAGGGTCCGGAGCAGCCCTCGCGGTGCAGCCACCACCGCGCCGTCGCCGCGGACCGGCAGCAGGGACGCGGCGAGCACGAGCGGGACGAAGGTCAGCGCGTTAAGCACGAAGGGAGCCGGGTCCCCCACATGCTGGACGAGGAGGCCTCCGAAGCCGGCTCCGAGTGGGGCCGCGAGGGCGAGCAGGGCGTGGTGGAGGGAGACCAGCGCACCGACGTGCTCCTCCCCCACCGCGCGGGGCAGGGCGACGACCCAGGCGGAGTTGCCGAGCGCGAAGCCGGTCTGCAGGACGATCACCGACAGCCCGGTCGACACAAAGTCGGTGCGGCAGGCGAGGGCCACGGCTGCCCCGAGCTGGACGATGCCGGCGGTGACGACGACGGGTCGGGGGTCCGGCCGGTCCGCGAGAGCCCCCGCGACCCCGACGAGGAGCACGACCGGGAGCACGAAGAGGGCGAGCATGACGGCCAGCCCGGCCGACCCGGCACCGGCGTCGTGCACCCGCAGCAGGAGGGCGATCTTTGCCGCACCGTCCCCGACGACGGACAGCGCCAGGCCGGCGAGGAGCAGTCGCGCCCGCCGCCCCGCCAGGACCTCGCGCAATTCCTGAAACTGTCGTTTCACATATGTGAAGGTAGTGCTTCACGTAGCGGTCGGCAACTAGGCTGGGCCCATGGCCGACGACGACCGCACCGAGCTGGAGATCACCGATCCAGTCGCGCTGCGCGCCCTCGCCCACCCCGCGCGTCAGCAGCTCATCACCGAGCTCTTCGCCGGAGAGGTGCTCACGGCGACCGAGGCCGCCGAGATCGTCGGACTGACCCCCTCTGCGACGAGCTACCACCTCAGGGCTCTCGAGAAGTTCGGCATCGTCACCCGCGGGGAGGCGAGCACCGATGCGAGACAACGGCCCTGGCGCGCAGTCGCCGACAGCATCTCGGTCCAGCCCGAGGCCCTCCGCGGCGCGGGGAGGGCAACGAGCCTCGCGACGATGACCGAGTGGTTCTCCGACATGGACGCCGGGCTGGCCCGCTCCCTTCGCGCCATCGAGGCCGGTGTCGACGACGTCGGCCACACCAGCCGGGGCCGCCTGTGGCTGACCGAGTCCGAGGTCACCGACCTGCGCGACCGCCTCATCGGGATCGTCCGGGAGTACGAGGGCCGCACCCGCGGTGACCACCCCGAGGACGCCC
>DXAR01000033.1 GCA_019116945.1 Candidatus Janibacter merdipullorum
GTCGGGTCGCCGAGGTTGCGGTTGGTGCCCTCGGTGAGGGAGAAGAAGAGCTCCTCGAGATCCGCGGCGAGCGGCCTGAGTTCGTGGACCGGGACCCCGGCCCGCAGGGCGACGTCACCGATGAGCCGCAGGTCGTCGGTCTCGGCGACGACCCCGCCGTCCGGCTGGGTCGACGCCGTGACGTCGGCGACGCGCAGGGCGCCGACGAGGGTCTCCGCGTCGGTCGTGCGCACCAGGGAGGTGGCGACGCCGCGCAGGTCCCCGACGGTTCCCTCACGGACGAGGCGACCGTTGGCGATGATGACGACGTCGTCGACCGTCTGCTCGACCTCCTGGAGGAGGTGGCTCGAGATGAGGACGGTCCTCCCTTCGCCCGCGAGGTGGCGGAGGAAGCCGCGCAGCCAGCGGATGCCCTCGGGGTCGAGGCCGTTGGCCGGCTCGTCGAGGACGAGCAGCCGCGGGTCGCCGAGGAGCGCGGCGGCGAGGCCGAGGCGCTGGCGCATGCCCATGCTGTAGCCACCGGCGCGCTTGCGGGCCGCCGCCGGGATCCCGGTGAGCTCGAGGAGCTCGTCGACGCGGGAGTCGGGGATGCCGGCCGTGGCCGCGAGGACGCGGAGGTGGTCACGACCCGAGCGGCCGGGGTGGAAGTTCGTCGCCTCGAGGGCCGAGCCGACGGTGCGCTGGGGCTGCGGCAGGTCGTGGTAGCTCTGGCCGTCGATCGTCGCGGTGCCGTTCGTGGAGGTGATGAGTCCGAGCAGCATCCGCAGGCTCGTCGTCTTGCCCGCGCCGTTCGGCCCGAGGAAGCCGGTGATCCGGCCCGGCTCGACGGTAAAACTCAGGTCATCGACGGCCGTGAAGCCGCCGAATCTCTTGGTCAGGTTGCGCACCTCGACGCGTGCGCCTTCGACACTCATGGTGTCCCCTTCGGTCGGTGATGTCAGGAAACATGCAATCACGCTGGCGCGCAGCGGTCCTCCCCCTACGGACGGATTGTCTCCTCCTCTCGCAGGGGGAGTGGCCGCTGGTGACTCGCGGGTACGACGATCACTACTGATGTAGTGCGGATGGAGAAGCCCGGAATCCCGGGGGTTGGCTCGGCTGGTCTGCGCCAACTGATCGTCGTACCCGCGCGTCACGTGAGGCGATCGGTCCGCGGCACGGCCCGTGGCCGTCCTCGCCGTAGACTCAGCCCACCATGACCGTCGGTCTCCTCCTCCTCGCCCTCGTCCTCACGCTGGGCACCGCCCTCTTCGTCGCCGCGGAGTTCTCCCTCGTCGCCCTCGACCGCCCCGCCGTCCAGCGGGCCGTCGACTCCGGTGACACCGCGGCCAAACCCGTCCTCGGTTCCCTTCGCCGGCTCTCGACGCTGCTCTCCGCCTGCCAGATCGGCATCACCGTCACGACGCTGGCCCTCGGCTACATCGCCAACCCCGCGATCGGTGCGCTCATCAGCCCGCTCCTCGAGGCGGCGGGTCTCCCCGAGCGCGCTGCGGCCAACTCGGCGAGCGGGCTCGCGCTCATCATCGCCACCGTCTTCTCGATGATCCTCGGCGAGATGGTGCCCAAGACCCTCGCCGTGTCGGCGCCGCTCGGCACCGCGAAGGTCGTCTCCCGGCCGATGCGGGTCGTCGGCGTCCTCTTCAAGCCCGCGATCGCGGTGCTCAACGGGTCGGCCAACTGGGCCCTCCTGCGTATGGGGGTCGAGCCGCAGGAGGAGCTCTCCGCCGCCCGCAGCCCGTCGGAGCTCGCGTCGCTGGTGCGCACCTCCGTCGAGGCCGGCACCCTCGACTCGGGGACGGGCCGGCTCGTGGCGCGGTCCCTGGGCTTCGGGGAGCAGACCGCCGCCGACGTCATGACCCCCCGTAACCGGGCGAGCGCCATCGACCGCACCGCCACGGCCGAGGACCTCGTCCGCCTGGCCCGGCGCACGGGGCACTCCCGCTTCCCGGTCACCTCCGGCGACGACTGGGACGACATCGACGGCGTCGTCCACGTCAAGAGAGGCATCGCCGTCCCGCACGAGCGCCGTGAGTCAGTGCCCGTCTCGGCGCTGATGATCGACGCGGTCGTCGTGCCCGAGACCCTGCGCCTCGACCCCCTCCTCATGCAGCTGCGCGACTCCGGCCTCCAGATGGGGGTCGTCGTCGACGAGTACGGCGGCACAGCCGGCCTGGTCACCCTCGAGGACCTCGTCGAGGAGATCGTCGGCGAGGTCCACGACGAGCACGACCTGGCGCAGACCACCGGCCGTGCGCTCGGTGACGGCGTGTGGACCGTGCCCGGCCTGTGGCGCCCGGACGAGGTCCGTGACCGCGTGGGGGCGCCCGTCCCGGACGGCCCCGCCTACGAGACCGTCGGCGGCTGGGTCATGGCCGAGCTCGGCCGCGTGCCCGAGGTCGGGGACGCCATCGAGGTCGAGGGGTGGCAGGTGACGGTCACCGACATGGAGGCCCACCGGGTGGACCGGCTGCGCTTCGTCCGGCCGGAGGACGGTGGTGCCGCGAGGCACGATGAGCCGACGAAGGGGGGAGGGCCCCAGTGACGACGGTCCTCATCACGATCGCCCTCCTCCTGGCCAATGCCTTCTTCGTCGGGGGTGAGTTCGCGGCGATGTCCGCGCGGCGCAGCCAGCTCGAGCCGATCGCCGACGCGGGCAGCAAGCGGGCGGCCATCGCGGTCGACGCGCTCCAGCACACGGGCGTCATCCTCGCGACCTGCCAGCTCGGCATCACCGTCTGCTCGGTGCTCCTCGGTGCCATCTCCGAGGCGGCGCTCCACCACGCGCTCCACCCCGTGATGGAGGCCGTCGGGGTGCCCCATGCCTTCACCGACGTGGCCTCGCTCGTGCTCGCGATCCTCATCGTCGTCTACCTGCACGTGGTCGTCGGCGAGATGATCCCCAAGAACCTCGCCATCGCCGGGCCGGAGCGCTCGGCCATCCTCCTCGTGCCGCCGCTCATGAAGGTCATGCGGATCGCCAAGCCGGTCATCCTGGGGATGGACTGGGTGTCCAAGGCCTTCGTCCGGGCGATGGGCATCGACCCCAAGGACGAGGTCGGGTCTGCCTTCACCGCCGAGGAGGTCCACACCGTGCTCGCCGAGTCCCACAAGGAGGGTCTCGTCGAGGCCGAGAAGTACGGCCTCGTCGGTGCGGCGCTGGAGTTCTCCGACAAGAATGCCCGCGACGTCGCCGTCCCCCTCGAGGAGCTCATCACCGTCGAGGAGGGGGCGACGCCCGACGGCATCGAGCGGCTCGTGGCGAAGCACGGCTTCTCGCGCTATCCGCTCGCCGACGCCGCGGGCGAGCTCGCGGGATACCTCCACCTCAAGGACGTGCTCTACGCCGAAGGGGAGGAGCGCGCCGCTCCCGTCCCGCGCAAGCGGCTGCGACGCATGGCCACGGTCCGTCCGGACGACGAGGTCGAAGACGTGCTGCGGACCATGCAGCGCACCGGGACACATGTCGCGCGGGTCGTCGGGGGATCCGGGGACGTCCTCGGCGTCGTCTTCCTCGAGGACGTCATCGAGGAGCTCGTCGGTGAGGTGACGGACTCCACCCAGCGGGGGTGAGCCCCCTGGTGTGCGGGCTCAGTATCGGTAGCCAGCGCAGTGGGGCCTGGTCTGGACACGGGCGGGCATGGCGGTGCTCTCGCCGCTGAGCCTGGGGGCGGCGGCGGCGATGGTCACGGCCGGGGCCATCCACGCGACACAATTGGCGACGGCGACGGATGGCGCATTCGACTCGCAGGACAGCATCGGGCCGACCGGCTGTTACGACGGGAGTGTCACCGGAAGGACTGGCCCACAACGTCACAGCCACGACACGACGGCGTGGATCGCCCCCACTGCCGCCCGGTTCGGAGCATGATGGGGCTCACATCCGAACCAGGAGGATCAGGCATGTCCACCACCAAGGCCACCAAGCGTGAGGGCTTCTCCTCACGCAGGGTCTTCATCTTCGCGGCCATCGGCTCCGCGGTCGGGCTGGGAAACATCTGGCGCTTCCCGTACGTGGCCTACGAAGGGGGCGGCGGCGCCTTCATCATCCCGTACCTCATCGCGCTGCTCTTCGCCGGTATCCCGCTGCTCTACCTCGATTACTCGGTCGGTCACCGCTTCCGCGGGTCGGCGCCCCTCTCCCTTCGCCGCCTGAGCCGCGGCGCCGAGTGGATCGGCTGGTGGCAGGTGCTCGTCTGCGTCGTCATCGCCGTCTACTACGCCGCGATCCTCGCGTGGGCGAGCAAGTACGCGATCCTGTCCTTCAGCAAGGGATGGGGTGACGACCCCGAGGGCTACTTCTTCGGGGAGTACCTGCAGGCCGCCGAGACCCCCGGCCCGACCTTCGACTTCGTGCCCGAGATCCTCATCACGATGATCATCGTCTGGGTCGTGACGATCGCCGTCCTCGCCCTGGGCATCCAGAGGGGCATCGGTCGTACCGCGGCGGTCTTCATCCCGGTGCTCGTCCTCGCCTTCCTCGGGCTCGTCGGTCAGGCGCTGACCCTCGACGGGGCGATGGACGGTCTCAATGCCTTCTTCACGCCGGACTTCGCTGCGCTCAAGGACACGAGCGTGTGGATCTCCGCCGTCGGGCAGATCTTCTTCAGCCTCTCCATCGGCTTCGGCATCATGATCACCTACGCGAGCTATGTCGGCCGCAAGAACGACATGTCGGGCTCGGGTGCGGTCGTCGCCTTCTCCAACTCCGGCTTCGAGCTGCTCTGCGGTATCGGTGTCTTCGCCGCGCTCGGCTTCATGGCCGCCGCCGCGGGGACCTCCGTCGACGAGGTCGTCACGAGCGGCATCGGCCTGGCCTTCGTCGCCTTCCCCGCGATCATCAACGAAGCCCCCGCCGGGGCCGTGATCGGCGTGCTCTTCTTCGTCTCGCTCGTCCTCGCCGGCGTCACCTCGCTCATCTCGATCGTCGAGGTCGTCATCGGAGCGGTGCGGGACAAGGTCGGGATCTCGCGGAGGACGGCCACCTTCGTCGTCGGCATCCCCATGGCGATTGCGAGCGTACTGATGTTCGGCACCACTGGCGGCATCTTCCTGCTCGACACCCTGGATGCCTTCGTCAACTCCTTCGGCATCCTCGCTGCGGCGACGGTGATGATGCTCGTGGTCTCCGGTGTCCTGGGCAAGCTCGGGGTGCTGCAGCGTCACATGGACGCCGTCGGCTCGATCAAGCTCAGGACCTGGTGGAAGGTCCTCATCGGCGCGGTCCTGCCGATCGTCCTCGTCGTCATGCTCGTCGAGGAGATCCGGGTCAAGGTCGCGACACCGTACGAGGGCTACCCGGCGGATCTGCTCAACGTCTTCGGCTGGGGCATGGCGGCATCTCTGCCCGTCATCGCCTTCCTGCTCTCCCTCATCCCGTGGCGACGGGGCACCGTGCTCGACGACGTGCCCGACGAGCCCGGTGAACCCGACGAAGAGCTGGCCCTCGCAGGTGCCGACGGAGGTGAGAAGGCATGACCACCACGGCCATCATCATGATGCTCGTCGCGATGCTCACCATCTGGGGCGGGCTCGCTGTCGCGATCGTCAACCTCAGCAAGCGCGGTGACGTCGCGCACCGCGCCGTCAGCGACGTGGAGTCGGGCCGGGACAGTTAGCCGGTCCCGCACCACGGCCGAAGGGAGCCCGACGATCAGGCGTCGTCGGGCTCCCTTCGTCGTGGGATGGCGCTACCTTGGTCAGCACAGTGGGGCGCAGGGGCCACGCACGACAGGGATGGGGACAGGTATGCGCAGGGTGATGACAGGCGTGGCCGCGGGGGCACTGGGGATCGGGCTCGTGGGGCTCTGGGCGCCGGCCGCCCATGCCGACGGGCCCTTCGACGTGGTCGAGTGGGACATGGCGACGTGTGCCACGGAGGGCGCGGCGTCACCGGTGGTCTCGCTGCCCGGGCCCAACGGCCTCTACAACCAGTTCTACCGCTTCGACGTCGTCGGTGACGGCGGCGAAGGGAGCTACGGCACAGCCCACATCCAGCGCTACCTCGGAGGCGGGAGCACGACGCTCAAGCCCTTGCACGCCGGCGACCAGACCATCACCGTGCGGCAGGGCAGCGACGAGACGACTCCCGTGGGCTGGACGATCGAGACGACGGCACCCACGTGCCCTGCCGGTTCACCCAGCCCCAGCGACGCGGTCTTCCCGCGGCCGGCGCCCGCCGCCGGTGACGTCAGCGCGTCCTTCGGCGAGGCCGAGTGCCGCACGGACGACGACACCGGTGGGATGGAGCCGCTCCTGCCCTTCGCCTATGCCAACGAGGGGGAGGGCGAAGGGCAGATGTGGGTCGAGGTCGATGGCCGGACGACGATCGGCACGACCCTCAGCCCCGGCAGCGAAGGGACCCAGCAGATCGGCTTGAGCGAGGGGGAGCACACCTACGAGATCCTCGGCCGCGACCACGTCGAGGAGCCGGGTGAGGGCACCGGCCGGGTCCTCGACTCGGTCACCGCCACGGCCCCCGACTGCAGCGACGAGCCCGGCGCGGACGACCCGGGTGCGGGCGATGACACGAGCTCCGACGACGCGGGTGACGATTCCTCGGACGCCGGGACCGACGGCTCCACCCCCGAGATCCCGAGCGTCGTCCACACCGGGTGAGCGCACAGAACCCCGCATTTCCTTGAGGAAATGCGGGGTTCGAGCTGGGCGCCCCCGGCAGGATTCGAACCTGCGGCCCCTGGTACCGGAAACCAGTGCTCTATCCCCTGAGCTACGGAGGCTGGAGTGATGTGCCGTGTGAGGTTAGCACCGGCTCGGCTCGTCCCGAGAATCGGCCGCGGCGACAGGCACCTCGGTGGCGGACCTAGACTGAGCGATCGTGACCCCCGAAGAGTTGTCTGCTGCGATCCGAGCCGCCCTCACCGCCGCCGTGGAGGCCGGCGACCTCACCATCGAGGTGCCCGCCGAGATCCGCGTCGAGCGACCCAAGCAAAAGGGGCACGGCGACTGGACGAGCAACATCTCCATGCAGCTCGCCAAGCCCGCGGGCATGAAGCCGCGGGACGTCGCCGGCGTCATCGCCGCCCGCCTCGAGGCCACCGAGGGCATCGCGGAGATCGAGATCGCCGGGCCCGGATTCCTCAACCTCACCCTCGACGCCGCCTCCGCCGGCGAGCTCGCCCGCAGCATCGTCGAGACCGGGGCGACCTACGGCCACAACGAAGCCATGGCGGGGCACACGATCAACCTCGAGTTCATCTCGGCCAACCCGACCGGCCCCCTCCACATCGGCCACACCCGCTGGGCGGCCCTCGGCGACTCGATGCGTCGCCTTCTCGTCGCCTCCGGCGCCGATGTCACCGCCGAGTACTACATCAACGACGCGGGCGCCCAGATGGACACCTTCGCCGCCTCCGTCCTGGCCCGGGCGAAGGGGGAGCCCACCCCCGAGGGCGGGTACCCCGGTGCCTACGTCGACGACCTGGCGGCGACCGCCCTTCGCGCCCGTCCGGACCTCCTCGAGCTGCCGGAGGCCGACGCCCTCGCGGCTGCTCGCCAGCTCGGCTACGAGGCCCAGCTGCAGGACATCCGGGACACGCTCGAGGACTTCGGTGTCTTCTTCGACGTCTGGTTCTCCGAGAAGGAGCTCCACGACCGCGGAGCCGTCGAGGGCGCCATCGCCCGGCTGCGCGAGCAGGGGCACGTCGACGACAGGGACGGCGCGGTGTGGCTGCGCACGACCGACTTCGGCGACGACAAGGACCGCGTCATGGTCCGTGCGGACGGCGTGCCGACCTACTTCGCCGCCGACGCCGCCTACTACCTCGACAAGAAGGACCGCGGCTTCCCCGAGAAGATCTACCTCCTCGGCGCCGACCACCACGGCTACATCGGCCGGCTCAAGGCCATCGCCGCGTGCGCCGGTGACGACCCCGAGACCGCCATCGAGATCCGCATCGGCCAGCTCGTCAACCTCGGCGGCGCCAAGCTGTCCAAGCGCGCCGGCAACATCATCGAGCTGCGCGACCTCATCTCGTGGATCGGCTCCGACGCGGTCCGTTACTCGCTCGCCCGCTATCCCGCGGACTCCCCGCTGAGCCTCGACGGGGAGGAGCTGCGCAAGCAGACCAACGACAACCCCGTCTTCTACGTCCAGTACGCCCACGCGCGCACCTTCAACGTCGCCCGCCTCGCCGCCGAGGACGGTATCGACCGCTCCGCCGGCTTCGACCCTAGCCTGCTCTCCGACCCGACGGAGGCGGCGCTGCTGGCCGCCCTGGGTGACTTCCCCCGGATCGTCGCCTTCGCAGCGGAACTGCGCGAGCCGCACCGCGTCGCGCGCTACCTCGAGGGCCTGGCCGGCCACCTGCACAAGTGGTACGACACCTGCCGCATCCGTCCGCGCTCCGACGAGGAGATCACCGACACCCACCGGACCCGCCTGTGGCTCAACGACGCGACGCGTCAGGTGCTGGCCAACGGCCTCGACCTCCTCGGCGTCTCCGCGCCCGAGCGGATGTGAGGCACTGATGGCGACGAACATGAGGGCCCACGAGGCCGGCATCCTCCACGCCGACGGCTACGCGGCCCAGCCCCAGTGGCTGCCCGAGCCGGAGGACCTCAGCGAGCTCATGCCCAAGCTCTGGGCTGCGAACACCGATCGCGGCGAGCACGGCGAGCTGACCGTCGCGGGGGTGCCGGTCACCGACATCGCCCGCGACTTTGGCACGGCTGCCTACGTCGTCGACGAGGACGACTTCCGCGCCCGGGCCCGCGCCTTCCGGGATGACTTCACTGCCCCCTTCGCCGCCATCGGCGGAGCCGACGTCTACTACGCGGGCAAGGCCTTCCTCTGCACCGCCGTCGCCCGCTGGATCATGGAGGAGGGGCTCCACCTCGACACCTGCTCCGGCGGCGAGATGGCCGTCGCGCAGCGCGTCGGCTTCCCTCCCGAGCGGGTCGCCCTCCACGGCAACAACAAGTCGCGCGCCGAGCTGCGCCAGGCCCTCGAGTGGGGCATCGGCCGGATCGTCGTCGACTCCTTCGCCGAGATCGACCGCGTCGCCGAGATCGCCGATGAGCTCGGTGTCGTCGCGCCGGTCATGGTCCGGGTCACCGTCGGCGTCGAGGCCCACACCCACGAGTTCATCGCCACCGCGCACGAGGACCAGAAGTTCGGCTTCTCCCTCGCGAACGGCCGTGCGCGAGAGGCGGTCGACCGCATCGTGGCGAAGGGGGAGTCCCTGCGCCTCCTCGGCCTGCACAGCCACATCGGCAGCCAGATCTTCGATACCGCGGGCTTCGAGATCGCCGCCCGTCGGCTCATCGACCTGCACACCGAGGTCGCGGCCGAGCACGGCATCGCCATGCCGGAGATGGACCTCGGTGGCGGCTACGGCATCGCCTACACCTCCGAGCACGACCCGCTCTCGCCGCGCCAGCTTGGTGAGCAGATGGGTGACCTCGTCGCCCGCGAGCTCAAGGTCTTCCAGGAGGAGCACCCGGAGGCGGTCCTCCCGCGGATCTCCATCGAGCCCGGCCGCGCCATCGCCGGGCCGAGTGCCTTCACCCTCTACGAGATCGGGACGATCAAGGACGTCGAGGTCACCGGCGACCTCACCCGGACCTATGTCAGCGTGGACGGCGGCATGAGCGACAACGTGCGCACCGCCCTCTACGGCGCCGACTACTCCTGCGCCCTCGCCTCGCGCACGTCCGACGCCGAGGAGCGCCTCGTGCGCGTCGTCGGGCGCCACTGCGAGAGTGGGGACATCGTCGTCATGGACGAGTACCTCCCCGGGGACATCGTCGCCGGAGATCTCATCGCCGTGCCCGGCACCGGTGCCTACTGCCGCAGCCTGTCCAACCAGTACAACCACACCCCGCGTCCGCCCGTCGTCGCCGTGCGCGACGGCGTCGCGCGGGTCATCGTCCGTCGCGAGACGATCGAGGACCTGCTCGCCCTCGACGTGGACGAGTCCGCACCGCCCCAGGAGGTTCGATGACCACGGCGCCCACCCCGACCAGCTCGGCCGCCCCCCTTCGCGTCGCCCTCCTCGGTGGCGGCACCGTCGGCGGCAGCGTCGCCCGCATGATCACGACCCAGGGGGAGGACCTCGCCCAGCGGATCGGGCGCCCCCTCGAGATCGTTGGTGTCGCCGTGCGGCGCGCCGGCCGGGACCGCTCCGACCTGCCGGTCGACCCCACCCTCATCACCACCGATGCCGAGGAGCTCGTCACCCGCGCGGACATCGTCGTCGAGCTCATCGGCGGCATCGAGCCGGCGCGCAGCCTCATCCTCTCGGCGATGGAGCACGGCGCCTCCGTCGTCACGGCCAACAAGGCGCTGCTCGCGGAGGACGGCCCGACGCTGTACGCGACTGCCGCCGAGCGGGGCGTCGACCTCTACTACGAGGCCTCCGTCGCCGGCGCCATCCCGATCCTCCGGCCGATCCGCGACTCGCTCGCCGGTGACTCGATCACCCGCGTCCTGGGGATCGTCAACGGCACGACGAACTTCGTCCTCGACGCCATGGACACCACCGGCGCCGGGCTCTTCGAGACCGTCGAGCGGGCCCAGGCGCTCGGCTACGCGGAGGCCGACCCGACGGCGGACGTCGAGGGCTTCGACGCGGCAGCCAAGGCCGCGATCCTCTCCTCGCTCGCCTTCCACTCGCGGGTCACGAGCGACGACGTCCACCGGGAGGGCATCACCGGCGTGCGGGCCGCGGACATCCAGGCCGCTCGCGACATGGGCTGCACCGTCAAGCTGCTCGCGATCTGCGAAAAGGTCGAGGGCGCTTCCGGCACGGGTATCTCCGCCCGCGTGCACCCGGCGATGATCCCGCTGACACACCCGCTCGCCTCCGTGCGCGAGGCCTACAACGCCGTCTTCGTCGAGGCCGAGGCGGCCGGTGACCTCATGTTCTACGGCCAGGGCGCCGGGGGAGACCCCACCGCCAGCGCCGTCCTCGGCGACATCGTCGCCGTCGCCCGCACCCGGGTCACCGGTGGACGCGGCCCGGGGGAGAGCGCCTACGCGCAGCTGCCGGTCCTCTCCCTGGGAGAAGCGGTCACCCGCTACCACGTCAGTCTCGAGGTCACCGACAAGTCGGGCGTCCTCGCCTCTGTCGCAGCGATCTTCGCGAAACGGCAGGTCTCCATCGAGACCGTCCGGCAGCAGGCGGTGACCGATGAGGACGGCACCCCGCACGCCGAGCTGGTCATCGTCACCCACGCGGCGAGCGATGCCGCGCTCTCCGCGACGGTCGACGAGCTCGCCGAGCTCGAGGCCGTCATCCAGGTCGCCTCCGTCATGCGTGTGGAAGGAAACTGACATGGCCCACCAGTGGCGCGGCGTCATCACCGAGTACTCCGACCGGCTCCCTTCGCTGGCGGGTGCCCCGACCGTCACCCTGCGCGAAGGGGGGACCCCCCTCATCCCCGCCGAGCACCTGAGCGAGCTCGTCGGCGCGCAGGTGCACGTCAAGTACGAGGGCCTCAACCCCACCGGGTCCTTCAAGGACCGTGGGATGACCGCGGCGATCTCCATGGCCGCGGCGAAGGGGGCCAAGGCCGTCATCTGCGCCTCCACCGGCAACACCTCGGCGTCGGCCGCCGCCTACGCGACGAAGGCCGGGATGACCTGCGCCGTCCTCGTGCCCGAGGGCAAGATCGCCATGGGCAAGCTCTCCCAGGCCATCGCGCACGGCGCGACGCTGCTCCAGGTCGACGGCAACTTCGACCACTGCCTCGAGGTCGCCCGCAAGCTCGCCGAGAGCTACCCGGTCGAGCTCGTGAACTCGGTCAACCCGGCGCGCATCGAGGGCCAGAAGACCGCCTCCTTCGAGATCGTCGACGCCCTCGGCGACGCCCCGGACATCCACTGCCTGCCGGTGGGCAATGCCGGCAACATCACCGCCTACTGGCGCGGCTACCGCGAGTACGCGACGGAGGTCGAGGGCGTGTCGGGGACCCTCCCGGCGGTCGCGACGAGGACCCCGAGGATGTGGGGATTCCAGGCCGCGGGGTCGGCGCCTATCGTCCTCGGCCACCCCGTCGACGAACCGGACACCATCGCCACCGCCATCCGCATCGGCAACCCCGCCTCCTGGTCCCAGGCCGAGGAGGCCCGCGACGACTCGGGCGGTGCGATCAGCGCGGTCACCGACGAGGAGATCCTCGCGGCGCACCGGATCCTCTCCTCCCGCGAGGGGATCTTCGTCGAGCCCGCCTCCGCCGCCTCCGTCGCCGGCCTGCTCAAGGCGAGTGCGGCCGGTGAGGTGCCCGCGGACGCGACGATCGTCTGCACGGTGACCGGTCACGGCCTCAAGGACCCGCAGTGGGCGCTGAAGAACGCCGATGGGTCGGATGTCGCCCCCGTGAGCGTCCCGGCGGAGGCCTACGCCGTCGCGCGCGAGCTCGGCCTGCAGGGCTGAGGGTGAGCATCGCCCCCGGCTCGAGCGTCACCCTCCGGGTGCCGGCCTCGAGCGCCAACCTCGGCCCGGGATTCGACTGCATCGGCCTCGCACTCGGGGTGTGGGACGAGGCGACCGTGACGGTCACCGACGAGCCCGGGCTCGTCATCGACGTCACGGGTACCGGTGCCGACACGGTCCCGCGGGACGCGAGCCACCTCGTCCACCGGACGATGGTCAGCGCGTGGCGCCACCTCGGCGTCCCCGTCCCCGCCGGCGTGCACCTCTCGACCCACAATGCCGTGCCGCACGGCCGCGGGCTCGGCTCCTCGGCGACAGCCATCGTCATGGGCGTCGCTGCGGCACAGGCACTTTCGTCCGGCGGCGAGATCGACCTCGACGTCGTCAACGAGCTGGCCTGCGCCCTCGAGGGCCACCCGGACAATGCCTCCGCCAGCGTCTTCGGCGGGGCGACGCTCTCGGTGACCGAGGCGGGGTCGCCGCTGCCACGGACGCGGACCGTCCCCCTTCGCCTCGACCCGCGGATCGTCCCCGTCGTCCTCGTGCCGCACACGACGCTGAGCACGCACACGGCCCGCTCCGTGCTGCCCGATGTCGTGCCCCTCGCCACGGCCGCCGCCAACTCCTCGCGGACCGGGGTGCTCGTCCACGCGCTGACGAGCGACCCCTCGCTGCTCACCGTGGGCACCACGGACCTGCTCCATCAGGAACCGCGACGGCCGAGCTATCCCGAGAGCATGGCCCTCGTGGACGACCTGCGTGCCGCCGACCTCGCGGCGACGATCTCCGGCGCCGGACCCTCCGTCCTCACCCTGACGACGGCCGAGCGCACCGGCCGGATCGAGGAGATCGTGGCCGCTCGGGGAGACGTCTGGCAGGTGCTCACGCCGGGGGTGCCGGACCGCGGCGTCCACGCCGTGTCCTGAGGTGCGATGTCACGGCGCCCGCAGTGATACATTGGGAGTGCTCCACACAACTCCCCATGCATCGGCAGACCAGTCGAGGGCATGTGCGGTCGGAGCCTTCCCCACGTGAGCGCCTCTGGCCTCCGGGCTGCGATGTGACGGTCGTGGGGTCTTGAACACCACCTCCCGTAGTTGACGGGATTCATCAGGCCTGCCGCGTGGCAGGCACGACGAGGGAAAGGGTCCTTCGTGACCGACACCACCACCGGCGAGACCACTGCTCCGGAAGCCAGCGCCGCACCGCGGCGCTCCGGCGCCCTCAGCGCGATGCGCCTCGCCCAGCTGCAGCAGCTCGCCTCGAGCATGGGCATCACCGGCACCGCCAAGATGCGCAAGAGCGACCTCATCTCAGCGATCCGGGCCCAGCAGTCCGGGTCTTCCGCCCCGGCCAAGGAGGCCCCGAGCCGCCCGGCGAAGGGGGAGGCCCCCGCCGAGGCCGCGTCCACCGACGCCCCGGCGCAGAAGTCCTGGGACACGCAGGCCCCGGCCCAGGAGTCGCCGGCCGCCCAGGAGGCGCCCGCCGAGCAGGCCGCTCCCGCCACCGGCGGCGAGCAGGGCCGGGACCGGCAGTCCACCGACTCCGACGACCAGGGCCGTGGCCGCCAGCAGAACGGCGGCAACCGGGGCCAGAGCGGTGACCAGAACGACGGGAACCGCAACCAGAACGACGGCGGCAACCGCGGCAACGACAACCGGAACGACGGTGGCCGCAACAACGGCAGCCGCAACCAGAACGACGGCGGCAACCGCGGCAACGACAACCGCAATGACGGTGGTCGGAACAACGGCAACCGCCACCAGAACGACGGCGGCAACCGCAACCAGGGCGGCGGCCAGCACCGCGACGACGAGGGCGGTGGCGGTCGCCGGCGCAACCGGAACCGCAACCGCAACCGCGACAAGCGTCGTGGCGGCGGTCAGCAGTTCGACGACGTCGAGCCGCAGATCAGCGAGGACGACGTGCTCGTCCCGGTCGCGGGCATCCTCGAGGTCCGCGACAACCACGCCTTCGTCCGCACCTCCGGGTACCTCCCCGGCCCGACCGACGTCTACGTCCCGATGGGCATGGTCAAGCGCAACGGCCTGCGCAAGGGCGACGCCGTCACCGGCCAGATCAAGGCCACCCGCGAGGGCGAGGAGCCCCAGGTGACCATCGGCGGCAAGGGCAACCGGGGCAAGTACAACCCCCTCGCCAAGCTCGAGACCGTCAACGGGATGACCCCGGACGACGCGAAGCGCCGCGCGACCTTCGGCAGCCTCACGCCGCTCTACCCGCAGGACCGCCTCCGTCTCGAGACCGAGCCGGGCGTCCTCACGACGCGGATGATCGACCTCGTCGCCCCCATCGGCAAGGGCCAGCGTGGCCTCATCGTCGCCCCGGCCAAGGCGGGCAAGACGATGGTCATGCAGTCCCTCGCCAACGCGGTGACGACGAACAACCCGGAGTGCCACCTCATGGTCGTCCTCGTGGACGAGCGTCCCGAGGAGGTCACCGACATGCAGCGCGCGGTCAAGGGTGAGGTCATCGCCTCCACCTTCGACCGTCCCGCCGAGGACCACACGACGGTCGCCGAGCTCGCCATCGAGCGCGCCAAGCGCCTCGTCGAGATGGGCCACGACGTCGTCCTGCTCCTCGACTCGATCACCAAGCTCGGACGTGCCTACAACCTCGCCGCACCGGCAAGCGGGCGCATCCTCTCCGGTGGTGTCGACTCGGCCGCGCTCTACCCGCCGAAGAAGTTCTTCGGCGCCGCGCGCAACATCGAGAACGGCGGCTCCCTGACCATCCTCGCCACCGCGCTCGTCGAGACCGGCTCGCGCATGGACGAGGTGATCTTCGAGGAGTTCAAGGGCACGGGCAACATGGAGCTCAAGCTCGACCGCGGCCTCGCCAACCGCCGGATCTTCCCGGCCGTCGACGTCAACGCCTCGGGCACCCGGCGCGAGGAGATCCTCCTCGCGCAGGAGGAGCTGAAGATCATGTGGAAGCTCCGCCGCGTCCTCGCGGCCCTCGACACCCAGCAGGGTGTGGAGCTCCTCCTCGACCGGCTCCGCAAGACGAAGACGAACTACGAGTTCCTCACCCAGGTCCAGCAGACGAGCTCGATCAAGCTCGGGGACGAGGACGAGACCGCCTGAGGCGCACCTCGACCCGGGCCCGGATGGCCGTCACCCCTCGCGGGTGGCGGCCATCCGTCATGTTGGTGATGGTGACGGCGGATGATCACCCGAGGGCTCCCCGTCCTCGGCGGCGCCGGAGCGCTCGAGGACGAGGCGCATCTCGGGGAAGGTCGTCTCCTCGAAGCCGAACTTCTCGTACATCGCCCGCCCGTCCTCGGTGGCGTTGAGCGAGACGATCTCGGCGTCGGTCTCCTCGGCCAGCCAGTCGAGCAGCGCCTCGAAGGTCGCGTGGGTGAAGCCCAGCCGTCGGTGCCGCGGGAAGGTCGCGACATTGGAGATCAGCGCGCCCGACCCGGACCGTGACGGCGAGGGCATGAGCTCGACGACCTGCGCCATCCCGCACGAGACGACCGTCCCGTTGGCCTCGGCGACGACGATGTGCGTGCCCGGGTCGGAGAGGGTCAGCTGGATCCAGCGTGCGGCCTGACGCTGCCACTCGACGTCTAGGACCTCGTCCGAGGAGGTGCCCATCGCCTCGAACATCAGGGCGCGCAGGGCGACGATCGTCGCGATGTCCCCGGACCCGGCCGGACGGATCACCGAGCCCTCGACGGGGCCCGGGACCGGCCCCCGGCCTCGGTCCCGTCCGGAGCGGCGTGGCAGTCGGGGGGCGCGTGGGGACATGGCCCCATCCTGCCGCAGGTGGTCCGGAGGCCGGAGGGAACATCCGTGCTGCTACCGGTGTTTTGTCCACCGTGCCGGCTCTCTGGCACAATCGACCGTCGGTCCGGTTCACGACGCGCGGCACCAAGGCCGTAGCTGTCCGGTCCCGTGAGGGGCGCAGTGTCGACCCGGACACACCTGAGACTCGAGGAGCACCACGTGCAGAAGGACATCCACCCCGCATACGAGACGACCACGGTCACGTGCACCTGCGGCAGCACCTTCACGACCCGCAGCACCAAGCCGGACCGCGAGATCCGCGCCGAGGTCTGCAGCCAGTGCCACCCGTTCTACACGGGCAAGCAGAAGATCATGGACACCGGTGGTCGCGTGGCCCGCTTCCAGAAGCGCTACGCCAAGCAGGCCAAGTAGCCTCCACGATGCGCCGGTCAGCCCCGTCGGGCTGGCCGGCGCATCTGTGTATCCGCCCCTCCGCCGCTGCTGAAGAAGGTCCCCGTGCTCGAGTCCGTCGACGCCCTGCTCACCGAGCACGCCGAGCTGGAGGCCGCCCTGGCCGACCCCGCCGTCATCGGTGACCCTGACCGGTTGCGTGAGGTCAACCGTCGGTACGCCGCCCTCACCCCGGTCGTCACGGCCCACCACGCCCACGAGGAGGCCGTCGGCGACCTCGAGGCGGCGCGTGAGCTCGTGGGGGAGGACCCCGCCTTCGCCGAGGAGGTCCCGGTCCTCGAGGCGGCGGCCGCCGCGGCTGAGGAGCGGCTGCGCCGGCTGCTCATCCCGCGTGACCCGGACGACGACAACGACGTCATCCTCGAGGTCAAGGCGGGCGAAGGGGGAGCCGAGTCGGCCCTCTTCGCCGGTGACCTCCTCCGGATGTACCTGCGTCACGCGGAGAAGCGCGGCTGGAAGACCGAGATCCTCGACGCCACCGAGTCCGACCTCGGCGGGTACAAGGACGTCCGGGTCGCCGTCGCGGCGAAGGGGGCGACGGAGCCCGGCGAGGCGCCGTGGGCACGCCTCAAGTACGAAGGGGGAGTCCACCGCGTCCAGCGGGTCCCCGTCACCGAGAGTCAGGGCCGGATCCACACCTCCGCGGCAGGCGTGTGGGTCATGCCCGACGTCGGTGAGGTGGCCGCCGTCGAGATCGACCCCAATGAGCTCAAGATCGACGTCTACCGCTCCTCCGGCCCCGGCGGGCAGTCGGTGAACACGACCGACTCGGCCGTCCGGATCACCCACCTGCCGACCGGCACCGTCGTCTCCTGCCAGAACGAGAAGTCCCAGCTGCAGAACAAGGAGTCGGCGCTGCGCGTCCTCCGCGCCCGGCTCCACCAGATGGCGATGGACGAGGCCGCCGCCGAGGAGGCCGAGGCCCGCGCCTCGCAGGTGCGCACCGTCGATCGCTCGGAGCGGATCCGCACCTACAACTTCCCGGAGAACCGGATCAGCGACCACCGCACCGGCTACAAGGCGCACCACCTCGACACCGTCCTCGACGGCGACCTCGACGCGGTCATCGATTCCGCGGTGGAGGCGGACGAGGCGGCGCGGCTGGCCGCCCTTGCGGGAGAAGGGGAGTGACCTCCCTTCGTGCCGTGGTGGACCAGGCGGTCGCCACGCTGACGGGAGCCGGCGTGCCCTCGGCACGCACCGACGCGGTCCTCCTCGCCGGGCACGTCCTCGGGGCCGACCGCTCCGACATCGAGCGGCGCCTCCTCCTCGGTGCCGGGCTGGACGACGCATCGGCGGCGCGGCTGACCCGTCTCGTGGACGAGCGCGCCGACCGGGTGCCGCTGCAGCACCTCACCGGCACCGCCCCCTTCCGCCGGCTGGAGCTGCAGGTCGGGCCGGGGGTCTTCGTGCCGCGACCGGAGACCGAGCAGGCCGTCGACCACGTGCTCGCCGCGATGGAGGGGGTTGAGGCCCCCGTCGTCGTCGACCTGTGCACCGGGTCGGGGGCGCTGGCGCTCGCGGTCGCCGACGAGGCGCCGCACGCGGAGGTGACCGCCGTCGAGGTGAGCGACCTCGCCCTCGCCTGGGCCGCCCGCAACATCGAGGCGACCGGCCTGCCCGTCGCACTCGTGGCCGCCGACGCGACGGCCGACCCGACGACGGTCCCGGAGCTCGCCGATCTCGCCGGGCGGGTCGACGTCGTCGTGAGCAACCCGCCCTACGTCCCCGTCGGGATGGTCCCGCTCGACCCGGAGGTCGCCGACCACGACCCGGAGCTCGCGCTCTACGGCGGCAGCGAGGACGGGCTCGTCATCCCGCTCGGCGTCGCCGCGACCGCCGCCGCGCTGCTGCGCCCCGGTGGGCGCCTCGTCATGGAGCACGCCGACAGCCAGGGGGAGAGCCTGCCGCGTGCCCTCACGGCCTCCGGCGACTGGGCCGAGGTCGCGGACCACGCGGATCTCTCCGGACGGCCGCGGACGACGACGGCCGCCCGCTCCGGTCGCTGACCGGAGCGGGCGGCCGTGGGGCCGCGGGACCGCGTCAGAGGATGAACATCAGCAGGGCGATGATCAGCAGCACGCCGACGACCGTCCAGATCACGCTCGAACCACGCATGTGTTCCTCCTTCGGTCAGAGCAGCGCGGGGGCGCTACCTCGATGATCTGTACCCACTCCCACCGGTGCCACACGCGGGGCCGGGCGCCCTCCTCTGGTCGTCATAGAGTGGGGGCATGAGTCCTGTCGTCGATGCGACCACCAGCGAGCGCGAGCAGAGCATCGCCACCGCGGTCGATGCCGTCCGCCGCGGCGAGATCATCGTCCTCCCCACCGACACGGTCTACGGGATCGGCGCCGATGCCTTCGACCCGGCCGCCGTCTCCTCCGTCCTCATGGCGAAGGGGAGGGGCCGGGACATGCCCCCGCCCGTCCTCGTCCCGGACACCCGGACCGTCGATGGTCTGGCCCGCGAC
Organism: Candidatus Janibacter merdipullorum; assembly: GCA_019116945.1. Classification (GTDB taxonomy): domain Bacteria; phylum Actinomycetota; class Actinomycetes; order Actinomycetales; family Dermatophilaceae; genus Janibacter; species Janibacter merdipullorum. The sequence goes on from DXAR01000033.1 coordinate 19,090, forward strand.
GTGCCCGACGAGGCGCGCCGGCTCATCGACGCCCTGTGGCCCGGCCCGCTCACCCTCATCCTCTGGGCGCAGCCCTCGCTCCACTGGGACCTCGGCGAGACCGCCGGGACCGTCGCCCTGCGGATGCCGGACGACGAAGTGGCACTCGACGTCCTCCGCGAGACCGGCCCCCTGGCCGTGACGAGCGCCAACCGGACGGGCGAGCCTGCCGCGACGACCGTCACCGACGCCGCCGTCCAGCTCGGCCCCTCCGTGAGCGTCTACGTCGACGGCGGAGCGCGTACGACCCTCCAGCCCTCGACGATCCTCGACTGCACCGGGGAGACCGTCGTCGTCCTGCGCGAGGGGGCCATCGACCGCGCGCAGCTCGAGGACGTCCTCGGGGCCGACTTCGACCGGGCGGAGCCCGAGGAGGCGGACGAGATGCCCGACCCCCAGCCCGGCGACCTGCCCACCTACGACGACGAGGACCCCGAGGTCGAGGCGGCCGAGGCCGCCCGCATCGCAGACCTCGACGAGGCCGGGCTGACGCCCGACGACGAGCAGTGGGAGGATCCCACCGACCCCACCACCGACACGGAGGCCCAGCGATGACCGACGACACCTTCTACGGCTCCGACTTCGGCGCCCTGAGCAGCTTCGACCCGGAGATCGCCGGGGTGCTCACGAGCGAGCTCGACCGGATCCGTGGCGGGCTGCAGCTCATCGCGAGCGAGAACATCTCCTCGCCCGAGGTGCTCACCGCGCTCGGCTCGACGCTGAGCAACAAGTACGCCGAGGGCTACCCGGGCCGGCGCTACTACGGCGGCTGCTCCGAGGTCGACAAGGCGGAGGAGCTGGCCATCGAGCGCGCCAAGAGCCTCCTCGGCGCCGAGCACGCCAATGTCCAGGCCCACTCCGGCGCGAGCGCCAACCAGGCCGTCTACGGCGCCTTCCTCCAGCCGGGGGAAAAGATCCTCGCGATGTCGCTGCCGCACGGTGGCCACCTCACCCACGGCACCACGGTCTCCTTCTCCGGCAAGTGGTTCGACGCCGTCCACTACGGCGTCCACCCGGAGACCGAGGACGTCGACTACGACGAGATGGAGCGCCTCGCCAAGGAGCACCGGCCCAAGGTCATCTGCTCCGGTGGCTCGGCCATCCCGCGCCTGCTCGACTTCGAGCGGATCCGCGCGATCTGCGACGAGGTCGGGGCGATCATGTGGGTCGACGCCGCGCACTTCATCGGTCTCGTCGCCGGCCAGGCGATCCCCAGCCCGGTGCCCCACGCCGACGTCGTCACCTTCACGACGCACAAGGTGCTGCGCGGTCCGCGCTCCGGCGCCCTCGTCTGCAAGGAGGAGCACGCCAAGGCGCTCGACAAGGCGATCTTCCCGATGATGCAGGGCGGCCCGCAGATGCACACCATCGCGGCCAAGGCGGTCAACTTCAAGGAGGCCGCCACCCCCGAGTACCAGCAGTACGCCACCTCGGTCATCGAGAACGCCAAGGTCCTTGCCGACGAGCTCGGGCAGCGCGGCATCCGCCCGACGACCGGCGGCACCGACACCCACCTCGCGCTGCTCGACCTCCAGGGCGTCGAGGTCACCGGCAAGGACGCGGAGGCCCGCTGCGACGCGGCCGGCATCACCCTCAACAAGAACGCCATCCCCAACGACCCGCAGAAGCCGTCCATCGCCTCCGGCGTGCGCGTCGGCACCCCCTGCGTCACGACCCAGGGGATGGGTCCGGACGAGATGGTGACCATCGCCGAGCTCATCCACACCGCGGTGACGAAGGGGGACGCCGACCCCGAGCACGAGGTCTCCCGCGAGGTCCGCGGCACGGTCACCGACCTGGTGACCGCCTTCCCGGCGTACCCGCGCTGATCCAGCAGGTCCGGGGCAGGGGCGGGGGCCACGCGTGAGGGAGTACGTCTACGTCTTCCTCATCGCGCTCGCGACGACATATGTCTTCGTGCCCCTCATGCGGACGGTCGCCGACCGCGTCGGGGCCTTCACCGAGGTGCGGGAGCGGGACGTGCACGTCACGCCCGTCCCGCGCCTCGGTGGCGTGGCGATGTTCCTCGGCTACGCCGCGGCGACCCTCGTCGCCTGGCGGATGCCCTTCCTCCGGCAGGTCTTCGAGACCGGTGAGCTCGTCGGGATCCTCCTCGGCGCCGGTGTCGTCTGCCTCGTCGGGGCCATCGACGACGTCCGTGAGCTCGACGCGCTGACCAAGCTCGGCGGTCAGCTCGTGGCCGCAGCGATCATCGCCTTCGCCGGCGTCCAGTTCTTCTCCCTGCCGCTCGGCACGGTGACGGTCCTGCCGGCGCCGCTGCTCGTCCTCCTGACGATCTTCGTCGTCGTCCTCTGCATCAACGCGGTGAACTTCATCGACGGCCTCGACGGCCTCGCTGCCGGTCTCGTCGCGATCGCGGCGGCGACCTTCTTCATCTACAGCTATGTCATCTCGGCGAGCTACGCGCCGCCGAATGTCTTCTCCTCCGCGACCTTCGTCTCCGCGGCCCTCGCTGGCAGCTGCCTCGGGTTCCTGCCGCACAACGTCTTCCCGGCCCGCCTCTTCATGGGGGACTCCGGAGCACTGACCCTCGGGCTGCTCCTCGCGGCCGCGACGATCCTCAACGTCGGGCAGATCAACCCCGACCAGGTGAGCGACCAGGGCGCCAACCAGCTCGCGGCGACGGTCCTCCCCCTTCTCGTCCCGATCTCGATCATGCTCCTGCCGCTCCTCGACGTCGTCTGGGCCGTCGTCCGGCGGACGGCGAGGGGGCAGCGGCCGTGGCAGGCCGACAGCCAGCACCTCCACCACCGGATGCTCCAGATCGGCCACGGGCACCGCCGCGCCGTGCTGCTCCTGTGGCTGTGGGCCCTCGTCATCGCCCTCGGCACCGTGAGTTTCGTCTTCCTCGAGCCGCTCCTGGCCGCGGCCGGGGGAGCGGTCATGCTCGCCCTCGCCGCCGGCCTGACCGCGTGGCTGCCGCGGTACTCCGCGCCCGGCCACCGGCCCAAGTCCTTCGACCACCAGGGACAGCGAACCGACGCCTGACGTGGTCGATTGGTCGGCTCCGGGGCGCTTGTGTAAACTTTCACAAGCGCCCCGCCGGACCGTCCGGTCCAACCCGAAGAGCAGGTTCTGCTCCCGTCCCGAAGTGAGCCGATGACGACGACTCCCCGACGCAGCCCCGTGCAGGGCATGCGCCGCGGCGTGGTGGTCGCCGGCCTTGCTGGGACCGCCGTCCTCACTGCAGCAGGCGCCCTGACGAAGGGAGCCGACGGAGCCCTGAGCGCCCTCGCCGGGTCCCTCCTCGCCTTCGTCGTCATCCTCGTCGGCCTGCTCGCGATCTCGCTCGTCGTCGCCGGCGACCCGGGCCTGTCGATGGCCGGGGCCGCCGTCGTCTACCTCGGCCAGCTCATCCTCCTCGTGGCTGCGATCGCGCTGCTCCGTGAGGCGGTCTGGCTCGAGGGGGCCATCACGGCCGGATCGGCCGTCGTTGCGACTCTTCTCCTCCAGGTCGGTCAGCTCACCGGCTACGCCCGCGCCCGCCACCTCGTCCACCCGCAGGGCGGTCCCGCATGAGCGCCGCCGCCCGTCGACCCAGCGGGGTCCGCCCTCGCCTCGTGACGAAGGCCCTGCCCACTCCTGAGCAGAGTGCAGGGGCGCGCGGTCGTTACGCGACCGACCCCACGCGCCCCAACCCGACCGCGCAGGCCGATGCCATGGGCTCGACGGTCCTCGCCTACCTCATCACCGGCCCGATCCTCTTCGGGGCCATTGGTTGGCTGGTGGACCGCTGGTTGGGTGTGACCGGATTCATCGCGGTGGGGATCCTCGCCGGGATGGGGCTGTCGCTCTACATCATCTGGCTCCGATACGGTACGTCCCAGGCACCCACGACCGACCACCCTGACGGGTCGACGCGCGCTGCCGCGCCACACAACGAGGAGAATCAGTGACCTTGACTGCGCACGCCCCCGCGCTGCCGGCCGCCGGTGGAGGAGAGGGCTACCAGCCCCCCACCCCGGAGATCTTCTGGCAGCCGCTCTTCGAGGTCGGTCCCGTCGTGGTGACCAACCAGATGGCTTGGGCCGCGATCATCACCGCCGTGCTCTCGATCGTCATGATCATGCTGAGCAAGCGCGCGGCCGTCGTCCCGAGCAAGGGGCAGTGGCTCTTCGAGGGCTTCTACAACTTCCCCCGCAACTCCATCGCCCGGGACATGATCGGGACCAAGGAGTTCCGCCGATTCGTCCCGCTCATCGTCACGCTCTTCGCGATGGTGCTCTTCTACAACCTCGCGGGTTCTTTCTTCCTCGCGATGAACCCCGTCAACGGCAAGGTCGCCTTCCCCATCGCCCTGACCGCGGTCGTCTATGTCGTCTACCACTGGATCGGCTTCCAGAAGATGGGCTTCGTCGGCTACTTCAAGCACATGATCCCGCCGGGCCTGCCGGGGTGGATCGTGCCCTTCGTCTTCCTGCTCGAGCTCATCACCTACTTCATCACCCGGCCGCTGACGCTCGCGCTGCGACTCTTCGGCAACATGTTCGCCGGGCACATGGTGATCTACCTCTTCGTCACCGGAGCGGTCTACTTCCTGCTCCACGGCGACGGGATCCTCATGCAGGCGCTGTCGTTGCCGACCTTCCTCATGGCCGGGATCATGCTCATCTTCGAGCTCCTGGTCCAGTTCCTCCAGGCCTTCGTCTTCGCCCTCCTGACGGCCAGCTACATCGCCGGCGCCGTCGCCGACGACCACTGATCGTCGACCGCCCGACCTACAACTTCATAGCCCACCACGCACTTCCCCGCGGGATGCCCTCGCGGTGGATCACGGAAACACGAAAGAGGAATCACTCATGGACGGCTCCCTCAACCTCGTCGGTTACGGCATCTCCGCCATCGGCCCGGCCATCGCCGTCGGCCTGATCTTCGCCGCGTACATCAACGGCGTCGCCCGTCAGCCCGAGGCCCGTGGCCTGCTGCAGCCGATCGCCATCCTCGGCTTCGCCCTCGCCGAGGCGCTCGCCATCTTCGGTCTGGTGCTCGCCTTCGTCCTCTGATCTGCCGGCAACGGCCAACCGTCAACGGCACCAGTCACTAGGAGTACCCCGTGCACATCACCGCAACCGCCTCGTCGGTCGTGGGTCTCGCGGCGGCCGACGGGGAGAGCATGCCGCTCATCCCGCACCTCGAAGAGCTGATCTTCGGTCTCGTCATGTTCGCGATCCTCTACTTCGTCGTCGCGAAGTTCGTCGCCCCGAACATCGAGAAGGCCTACCAGGAGCGCCACGCCGCGATCGAGGGTGGCATCGCCCAGGCCGAGAACGCCCAGGCCGAGGCCGAGGCAGCCAAGGCCCAGTACGAGGCCCAGCTCGCCGAGGCACGCGCCGAGGCCGCGAAGATCCGTGAGGACGCCCGCGCCGAGGGCGCGGCCATCGTCGCGGACATGCGTGGTCAGGCCCAGGAGGAGTCCAACCGGATCACCGAGTCGGCGCACAAGCAGATCGAGGCCGAGCGCCAGCAGGCGTCCGTCTCGCTGCGCGGTGAGGTGGGTCGTCTCTCGACCGACCTGGCCGGTCGCATCGTGGGGCACGAGCTCCAGGACTCCTCGAGCCGGCAGAGCCTCATCGACTCCTTCCTCTCCGAACTGGAGTCGGGTCAGGTCCAGCCGGAGAAGGTCGGGCAGTCCCAGCAGGGTGACGCGTGATGCAGGGCTCCTCCCGCACCGCCGCCCTCGAGGGACGCTCGTCCTTCGAGACGGCGCTGACGTCCGGTGACCCGGCCGTCGTCGCGGACGAGCTCTTCGCCGTGACCGGGCTCCTCGACGACAACGCCCCGCTGCGTCGTTCCGTCGCCGACCCCTCCCGCGAGGGCAAGGACAAGGCCGACCTCATCACCCGGCTGCTCGACGGCAAGCTCTCCAACGAGACCGTCGGCATCGCCTCGGTCCTCGTGCGGCAGCGCTGGTCGCAGGAGCGGGACCTCACCGACACCGTCGAGCGCTTCGCCGTCGAGGCCTCCCTCAAGGGAGCCGAGAACGCCGGCGCGATCGACCAGGTCGAGGACGAGCTCTTCCGCTTCGAGCGGCTCGTCGCCGGCACGCCGGAGCTGCGCGATGCCCTCGGCAACCGGCAGGGCGAGCCGACCGGCAAGGCCGAGCTCGTCGGACGGCTCCTCGAGGGCAAGGCGCGACCGGAGACGGTCCGGCTGGCCCGTCAGGCGGTGCTCGCCCCGCGCGGCCGTCGCTTCGACCGGACGATCGAGGAGTACCTCGACGTCGCCGCCGAGCGTCGTCAGCAGCTCACCGCCGTCGTGACGACCGCGGTCGACCTCACCGACGAGCAGCGCACCCGCCTCGCGGGCGCCCTGCAGCGGATCTACAGCAAGCCCGTCCTGCTGCAGATCGTCCACGACGAGGACGTCATCGGCGGGATCCGGGTCCAGGTCGGCGACGAGGTCGTCGACGGGACCGTCCTGCGCCGTCTCGACGAGGCCAAGCGCCACCTGGCCAGCTGAGCCCCGTGCCCAGACCCACCATGCAGACCACTTATTCGGCCCCCACCACGGCCGGCAACGAGGAGAAGAGATCATGACGGAGCTTTCGATCCGTCCGGAGGAGATCCGGGACGCCCTGGACGGCTACGTGCGGTCCTACAACCCGGGCGCGGCCTCCCGCGAAGAGGTCGGCCGCGTCACCGACACCGGTGACGGCATCGCCCACGTCGAGGGACTCCCTTCGGCCATGACCAACGAGCTGCTCGAGTTCGAGGACGGCACCCTCGGCCTCGCGCTCAACCTCGACGTCCACGAGATCGGTGTCGTCGTCCTCGGCGACTTCTCCAAGATCGAGGAGGGCCAGGAGGTCAAGCGCACCGGCGAGGTCCTCTCGGTCCCGATCGGTGACAACTTCCTCGGCCGCGTCGTCAACCCGCTGGGTCAGCCGATCGACGGTCTCGGTGAGATCGAGGCCGAGGGCCGCCGCGCCCTCGAGCTCCAGGCGCCGAGCGTCGTCGAGCGCAAGTCGGTCCACGAGCCGCTGCAGACCGGTCTGAAGTCGGTCGACGCCATGACGCCGATCGGCCGTGGCCAGCGCCAGCTCATCATCGGTGACCGCCAGACCGGCAAGACCACGGTCGCCGTCGACACGATCATCAACCAGAAGCAGTTCTGGGAGACCGGCGACCCGGACAAGCAGGTCCGCTGCATCTACGTCGCCATCGGCCAGAAGGGCTCCACGATCGCGTCCGTCAAGGGCACGCTCGAGGAGGCCGGCGCGCTGGAGTACACGACGATCGTCGCCGCCCCCGCGTCCGACGCCGCCGGATTCAAGTACCTCGCCCCCTTCACCGGCTCGGCCATCGGCCAGCACTGGATGTACCAGGGCAAGCACGTCCTCATCGTCTTCGACGACCTGAGCAAGCAGGCCGAGGCCTACCGCTCGATGTCGCTGCTCCTCCGCCGCCCGCCGGGCCGTGAGGCCTACCCGGGTGACGTCTTCTACGTCCACTCGCGGATGCTCGAGCGCTGCGCCAAGCTCTCCGACGAGCTCGGCGCGGGGTCGATGACCGGTCTGCCGATCATCGAGACCAAGGCCGGTGACGTCTCGGCGTACATCCCGACCAACGTCATCTCGATCACCGACGGCCAAATCTACCTTCAGGCC
>DXAR01000034.1 GCA_019116945.1 Candidatus Janibacter merdipullorum
GAGCAGGGGTCGGCGCAGTGCGTGGGTGGTCATGGGGTCGTGCCTTTCGGGGAGTACGTGGTCCCCGCCCGTGTCGGGCGGGAGCGCGGCGGCGTTGGGAGCCGGCGCGCGGCAGGTCAGCGGGACGAAGCGCTGACCGGCGGACCACGCCTCGAGACCTCCTGGTGGAACCACCCGAGCCCCGGCCTCAGGTCGGGGCGAGCCGGCATCGAGGGTGGAGCCACCACCTGGAGGATCGGGTCGAGCACCGGTGGGGCGCAGAGACGCCGGGCGGTCGCGAGGACGGCCCGGGAGAGGCGGCCGAGTGCCTGCTCCCCCGAGCGGAGGGCGAGGACGGTGATCGCGGCGGCCGCGAGGTGGGCCAGCCACATGTGTGACCACGGCGCTGCACCGATGGCCTCCGCCTGCCCGAGGTGCACGGCCGAGCCGTGGTGCCCGCCGTGGGCTGACGCCGGGGCACCGAGGGTGAAGAGGAGGTGGAAGAGGGCCTGGCTCACGAGCACCGACACCGTGAGGCGGAGGGCGTGCTCCCGCCACCCGGCGAGGGCCACGCAGGCGCACCACGAGAGGACGAAGGGGGTGATGATGCCCGCGGGGGTCGGCATCCCTCCGCCGCCGAGGAGGTGGAAGGCCAGGGCGACCCACGTGGCGAGGCCCGCGGCGATGCTCCCCCGCGCCACCCGTCTCCCTGCACTCATGGGTCCATGGTCCCAGACCCGGCCGCCGCCCTTCGCCGGTGGGGACGCCGACGGCCCGTGCTCCTCGGGGGAGCACGGGCCGTCGAGAGGTCGCGTCAGGAGAGGGTGAGAACGAGGTGCTCGGTGGCGGGCTTGCGCGAGTTGCGCAGACCGGCGACCACCGACCCCTCCCCGTCCTGGGTGTCGATGACGAAGTCGACCTTGGCGGGGAGCAGCACCGGCTTCTTGAACCACACGTGGCTCGTGCACGGGCCGCTCGTCCGCGGACCGATGGCGCCGAGCACCCGGGCGTAGGTCCACATGCCGTGCGCAATGGCCTTGGGGAAGCCCATCGCCTTGGCGGTGACCGCGCTCATGTGGATCGGGTTGATGTCACCCGAGACGAGGCCGTAGGTGCGACCGAGGTCGCCCGGCAGGCTCCACTTCGCGGCGGCGTGACCGGTCGGGATGGCCGGCGGCTGCTCGCCACGGTCGGCCTCGTCGTCCCCGCGCCCACGGGCGAGGTAGGTCGAGCGCCCCTCCCAGACCCGCTCGCCCGCGACCTCCACCTCGGTGACGAGGTCGACGACCTTGCCCTTGGGGTGGGGACGCAGGTTCTCCGCGGAGACGGTGATGTCCAGCTCCTCGTCGAAGCGGATCTCCCGGTGGACCGTGATGACGTTCTCGACGTGGACGAGACCCATGAGCGGCAGGGGGAATCCCTTGCCCGACATGAGGGTCATCTGCAGCGGGAAGCCGACGACGTGCGGGTAGGTGTGCGGCAGCACGTCGCTGTTGTTGAAGCCGCAGATCCGCTGGTACTCGAGCAGGTCCTGGCGGTCGACGGTGTGCCCGACGATCCGCACCCGACGCTCCGGGAGCTCGGAACCCCCGGAGCCCTTGCCGGGCAGGGCCGCCTTGGCGTAGATCGGGCCGAGTGCCGGGATGCTCTTGAGAGTCGTGTCGGCCATCAGGCGCCCAGCATCATCTGGCCGCAGACCCGCACGACATTGCCGCTCACCGCGCGGTTGCTGTCCCAGGAGAACCAGCCGATGGTCTCGGCGACGTCGACCGGCAGACCACCCTGCGAGAGGGAGTTGGTCAGGCGGCCCACCTCGCGGGTGGCGAGCGGGATCTTCGCCGTCATCTCGGTCTCGATGAAGCCCGGGGCCACCGCGTTGACGGTGATCCCCTTGGCCACGACCCGCGGGTCCTTGGCCAGGCTCTTCGTCATCCCGATGACGCCGGCCTTGCTCGCGCCGTAGTTCACCTGCCCGCGGTTGCCCGCGATGCCGGCGATGGACGAGACGTTGACGATGTGGCCGCCGTCGTTCATGGCCGGGATGAGCTCCTCGTTCATCGCGAGGATCGAGAGCAGGTTGACGTTGAGGACGGAGCCCCACCGGTCGGCGTCGGTGTTGACGAGGAGCTTGTCCCGGGTGATACCGGCGTTGTGGACGACGATGTCGAAGCCGCCGTGCAGGCTCTGCGCGTGCTCGACGATCTTGGCGCCGGCGTCCTCGGCGGTGACGTCGACCTGGAGGGCCGAGCCGCCGATGCGGTTGGCGACCTCGGCGAGCGGGCCACCGGCCGCGGGGATGTCGACGCAGATGACGGTGGCGCCGTCGCGGGCGAGGACCTCCGCGATCGCCGCACCGATACCGCGGGCGGCACCGGTGACCACGGCGACCTTGTCGGCGAGCGGCGCGTCCCAGCTCTCCGGCACGGTGATGTCGCCGACGCCCGCGCCGACGTGGACGACCTGGGCCGAGACGTAGGCGGAGCGACCGGAGAGGAAGAAGCGGATCGTCGCCTCGGCGTTGGCGTCCGCGCCCTCAGCGACGTAGACCATGTTGGCCGTGCCGCCGGCGCGCATCTCCTTGCCGACCGAGCGGACGATGCCCTCGAGGGAGCGACGCACGGACGCCTCGGCGACGTCCTCGGTGTCCTCGACCGGCCGGCCGATGACGATGACGCGGCCGGTGGGGGCGAGCGTCTTGAGGGCCGGCGCGAGGATGCCGCGGAGGGTCTCCAGGTCGGCCGGGGTGGTCGCCTGGGTCATGTCGACGATGACGCCGGCGACGGAGGTGGACGGGGAGGTGGCGATCTGGACGCCGTCGGCCTCCAGCGCCGTGGTCAGCGCCGCTGCGACGGGGGCGTCACCGTGACCGGCCAGCAGGACCGCGCCATTGATGAGCGACCCGCCGGCGGTGTGCCGACGCAGGGGCGTCGGCCGGGGCAGGCCGAGGGTGTTGGCGATCTGCTTGCCCAGACCGGAGCTGACGAACTTGCCGTACTCGAATCCCATGTGGGGTGTCTCCTTGGTGAGGTGTGGGGAAGGCTCAGGCGCCCTCGAGGATGGCCACGACGCCCTGTCCACCCGCGGCGCAGATGGAGATGAGGCCGCGGCTGCCCGGGCCCTTGGCGTGGAGCATCTTCGCGAGGGCGGCCACGATGCGGCCACCGGTGGCGGCGAAGGGGTGACCAGCGGCGAGCGAGGAGCCGTTGACGTTGAGCTTGTCGCGGTCGATCGAGCCGAGCGCGCTGTCGCGGCCGAGCTTCTCGCGGCAGAAGTCCTCGTCCTCCCACGCCTTGAGCGTGGAGAGCACGGTCGCGGCGAAGGCCTCGTGGATCTCGTAGTAGTCGAAGTCCTGGAGGGTGAGACCGTTGCGCTCGAGCATGCGCGGGATGGCGTAGGCCGGGGCCATGAGCAGGCCCTCGGCGCCGTGGACGTAGTCGACCGCGGCGGCCTGGCCGTCGACGAACCACGCGAGCGGGGTCAGTCCCTGCTCGGCCGCCCACTCCTCGGAGCCGAGGAGGACGGTGGAGGCTCCGTCGGTGAGCGGCGTCGAGTTGCCGGCGGTCATCGTCGCGTCGTCGCCCTTGCCAAAGACGGGCTTGAGCTTGGCGAGCTTCTCCATCGAGGAGTCCGGGCGCAGGTTGAGGTCGCGCGAGACCCCCATGAAGCTCGTCATGAGGTCGTCCTGGAAGCCCTCGTCGTAGCTGCGGGCGAGGTTCTGGTGGCTCTTGACCGTCAGCTCGTCCATCGCCTCGCGCGTGATGCCCCAGCGCTTGGCGGTGATGGCCATGTGGTCACCCATCGACAGGCCGGTGCGCGGCTCGGAGTTGGCCGGGGTGGCGATGCCGAAGTCGGTGGGGCGGATCTTCGACAGCGCGAGCGCCTGGTTCTTCGCCCCCTTCGCGCGGTTGACCTTGAGCAGCTTCTTGCGCAGCGACTCGGTGACGGTGATCGGGGCGTCGGAGGCGGTGTCGACGCCACCGGCGACGCCGGACTCGATCTGGCCGAGCTTGATCTTGTTGGAGACGAGGATGGCCGCCTCCAGCCCGGTGCCGCAGGCCTGCTGGAGGTCGTAGGCGGAGGTGGTCGGCGCCAGCGCGGAGCCGAGGACGGACTCGCGGGTGAGGTTGAAGTCGCGGGAGTGCTTGATGACCGCACCGCCGACGACCTCGTCGAGGTGCTTCCCACCCAGGTTGTAGCGGGCCACGAGCCCGTCGAGGGCCGCGGTGAACATGTCCTGGTTGGACGCCTCGGCGTAGGGGCCGAACTGGCGGGCGAAGGGGATGCGGTTGCCGCCGAGGACGGCGGCGCGACGCGGAAGGTTGTTAGCCACCACAGGTCTCCTGGTCATGAGTTGGAGTCGTCAGGGTCGGGCGAGGGATACCCCACTCCCGAGCACTTATGCGATACCGACGGTAGCAGGTACCGCCAGTACCTGCTACCGTCCCGATTGTGAGTGCCACCACCGACGGACGCAGCGCCCGCTGGGAGGGTCATCGCCAGGAGCGCCGCAGGCAGCTCGTCGAGTCGGCGATCCGGACCATCCGCAGCCGAGGCGCGACCGTTGGCATGGATGAGCTCGCCGCCGAGGCCGGCACCTCGAAGACGGTCTTCTACCGCCACTTCGCCGATCGGCACGGCCTCTACCAGGCCGTCGCCGAGCGGGTCGACGAGCTCATCCTCCGGGACATCGGCACCGTCCTCGGCGCCTCGACGAAGGGGGGCGGGCTCAGCGCCCTCGACCTCGATCCCCGGTCGGTCATCCACGCCGCCATCGACGCCTACCTGCGGCTCGTCGAGCGCGACCCCGAGCTCTACCGCTTCATCGTCTCCGCCCCCATCGTCGGCACCGAGAGGTCCGGCGACTCCGCCCAGGCGGTGGCCAGCGCGACCGGGCGGATCGCCGGTCAGATCAGCCAGCTCGTCTCGGCGGCCCTCGTCGACCGGGGCAACGACCCCGCGCCCGCGAGCCTGTGGGGACAGTCCCTCGTCGGGCTCGTCCGTGCCGGTGCCGACGCCTGGCTGGCGGGCCTCGCCGGTGACTTCACCCGCGAGGAGCTCACCGAGCAGCTGACCGACCTCGCCTGGTCCGGTCTGAAGATCGCCTGGAAGCGCCCCACCACCGACTGACCTTGCGGTGGTGACCGGTGAGTAGGGTCCCTGCATGACCATGACGGAGAGCCGTCCCACCGCCGCCCTGCGGGACATCCTGCGCCTGCACACGGTCGCTGCACCGCGCGGTGATCAGACCGACCCGGCGCCCTTCCTCGAGCTGCACGACCGGCTGCGGGAGCACTTCCCCCTGACCCACGAGGTCGGCGAGGTGCTCGCCGTCCCTCCGCACGGGCTGCTCATCCGCGTCCCCGCCGACCCCGAGTCGCCCACGGCCGCAGCGGATCCGGTCGTCCTCATGGCGCACATGGACATCGTCCCGCTGGGGGACGAGAGCCTCTGGACCCATCCCCCGTTGGCTGCGGAGGTCGTCGACGGCGTCATCTGGGGCCGCGGCACGCTCGACGACAAGGGCCAGCTCGTCGCCGTCATCGCCGCCGTCGAGTCCCTGCTCGCGGACGGTGGCCGACCGGCGCGCGACGTGTGGCTCTCCTTCGGCAGCGACGAGGAGGTCATGGGTGAGTGCGCGCAGCACGCCGTGGCGATCCTGCGCGAGCGGGGGGTCACTCCCTGGTTCGTTCTCGACGAGGGCGGCGCCGTGGCCTCCGGCGCCTTCCCCGGCGTCACCCGCCCGCTCGGTGTCGTCGGTGTCTCCGAGAAGGGCACCCTCTCCCTTCGCCTCACCGCCAGCGGTCGCGGTGGTCACGCCTCCCGTCCGGCGAAGGGGGGTCCCGCCGCCCGCATCGCCGGCGCCATCACGCGGCTGGAGCGGCACCCCTTCCCCGCTCACCTCTCCCCCGCGACCCTCGAGATGCTGCGCCGCCTGGCCCCCCACCTCCCGCCACCGCTGCGCCCCCTGGCCGAGCGTGCCGACCGCTTCCCCGGCCTCCTCGCCCGGGCGCTCGTCGCCGCCGGGCCCGAGGCCGCGGCGCTCGCCCGGACCACGGTCGCGGTGACCCAGCTGACCGGCTCGCCGGCGATCAATGTCAGCCCCACCTCGGTGCACGCCGGGCTCAACCTGCGCATCGCCGTCGGGGAGACCGCGGCGGCCGCCACCGAGCGGATCCGGCGACTCGTCGGCTCGCGCGCCGAGGTCGACGTCGTCGATGCCCAGGACCCCAGCCCGCTGTCACCGGTCGACGACGCAGCCTTCGCGCTCCTCGAGCGGACCGTGACCGCGGTCTTCCCCGAGGCCGTGCCGGTGCCGTACGTCATGTACGCGGCGACCGACGCCCGGCACTTCACCGAGATCTGCCCCCGGGTCTACCGCTTCGCGCCCTTCCGCATGGACGCCGACCAGCGAGAGGCCATCCACTCCTACGACGAGCGCCTCGGGGTCGAAGACTTCCTCGACGGGATCCGCTGGTACCGCACGCTGCTCGACGGGCTGGGCACCGAGGACACGACCGCCGTGGCTGACGCGGAGCCGTCGGCATGAGCCCGACGATCTGGCGGCTGGTCGGCTTCCTCGCCGCCGTCGAGATCGCCTCCGGAGTGCTGCAGGGCTACTACACGCCGATCTACAGCGACATCGCCGACCACCTGCGCATCGCCGACGGCGACGTCAACTGGTTCGAGGCCGTGCAGCTCATCGTCTCGGCCCTGGCCGTGCCCGTCCTCTCCCGCCTGGGCGACCTGCACGGTCATCGCCGCGTCCTCGTCGTCGCCACCGTGGTCACCGCGCTCGGTGGGTGGCTCGTCGCCTTCGCCCCGGGCTTCTGGACCTTCCTCGTCGGCTGGGGCCTCCAGGGCGCCTACACCGTGTGGCTCCCGATGGAGATCGCCATCCTCCACGAGCGCTCCCGCACCCACCCCGATCGACCGGCGCTCGTGCGCCGCGGCGCCGCCCTGCTCGTCATGGCCCTCGAGGTCGGCGTCATCGTCGGTGCGTTGAGCGCCGGTGCGCTGCAACCGATCCTGGGCATGACCGCGATCCTCTCGATCCCGGCCGCGGCGACGACGATCGCGCTCGTCGCGATCCTGCTCGGCGTGCGCGACGAGTCCGCCCCGGCAACCGGACACCTGGACCTGCCCGGCACGGTGCTGCTCAGCCTGGGCCTGCTGCTCGTGCTCGGCGGCCTGGTCGTCATCCGGCTGCAGGGCCTGGCGAGCCCCCTCGCATGGCTGCTCGTCGTCGCCGGGATCGCCGTCCTCACGTGGTTCGTCCGCGTCGAACGAGCCTCCCCCACACCCCTCATCGACGTCCGAGCGCTGGCCGCACCCGGTATGTGGCCGGTGCAGCTGGCCGCCGCGCTCTTCGGCATGAGCGTGCTCGGAGCGCAGATCCCGCTGTCGACCTTTGCCCGCACCGACCCGGCAGAGGTCGGCTACGGGTTGGGGGTCGACGCCGGCGCCATCGCCAACCTCATCGGGCTCTACGTCGTGTGCATGGCCATCGGCGCGCTGTTGTCGCCCGTCGCCGCCCGACGGCTCGGTGTGCGGCGGATGCTCGTCGGCTCGGCGGCCCTCGTCGCCATCGGCTACGCGACCTTCATCCCGCTCCACGACGCCCTCGTCCACGCGATGCTCGCGATGGGCATCGCCGGTCTCGGGTCGGGCGCCCTCGTCGCCTCCCTGCCCGCGG
>DXAR01000035.1 GCA_019116945.1 Candidatus Janibacter merdipullorum
AGGCGATGATCCCCACGTACATGAGGATGATGAAGCCGAAGATCAGCCCGTAGAGGACCGTCGAGACGATCCCGAGGATCTTGCCGATGTGGGCGTGCTCACGGTTGGACCACGAGCCCGGTGGGGCCGCGTCGATCTCCTTCAGCGCCAGGTGGCCGACGATCCACGCGACGATCCCCAGGCCGGGTACGGCGACGAGCCCGATGATGCCGCAGATGAGGGCTGCGGTCGCGCCCCCGTGGCTGGGACGGAGGGTCCACGGCCCGGGGGCGTAGGGCTGGGGGTAGGGCTGGTTCGTCATGGTCGCTCCAGAGTAGGTCGGACGTCGTCCTTCGCACCACGGGGAGCACTCCCCCTCGCTAGGGTCGGGGCTGCGGTCACCCCCGCCCACCCGACAAGGAGAACCGTGCGCGCACTCGTCAAACCCCGCCCCGCCCCCGGCCTCGAGCTCACCGCGGTCCCCGAACCCCATGCTGGGGCCGACGAGGTGCGGGTGCGTGTCCTGCGGGCGGGCCTGTGCGGCACCGACCTCCACCTCCACGGATGGGACGAGTGGGCCGCCAGAGCGGTCCCCCGCACGCCGCAGGTCATCGGACACGAGTTCTACGGCATCGTCGACGAGGTCGGCTCCTCCGTCACGAGCGTGCGGATCGGCGACCGGGTCTCCGGCGAGGGTCATCTCGTGTGCGGGACCTGTCGCAACTGCCGGGCCGGCCGGCGGCACCTCTGCATCAACACCATCGGGGTCGGGGTCAACCGGGACGGCGCCTTCGCCGACCACGTCGTCATCCCGGCGACGAATGCGTGGGTGCACCACGAGGGCATCGACCCCGACCTCGGGGCCGTCTTCGACCCGCTCGGCAATGCCGTCCACACCACACTCTCCTTCCCGCTGGCGGGCGAGGACGTCGTCATCACCGGGGCCGGCCCGATCGGGGTCATGGCGGCCGCGGTCGCCCGCCACGTCGGTGCCCGGTACATCGCGGTGACCGACCTCTCCGACACCCGGCTCGACCTGGCGAAGGGTGCCGGTGCCGACCTGCTCGTCAACGCCACCCGGTCCGACCTCGGCGAGGCGATGCGCGAGCTGGGGATGAAGGAGGGCTTCGACGTCGGGCTCGAGATGTCCGGCGCTCCCCCGGCGGTCGCGGACATGCTCGACCACCTCAACCACGGCGGCCGGATCGCGATGCTCGGTCTGCCCAAGGACCCCTACCCGATCGACTGGGGCAAGGTCATCACCCACATGGTGACCATCAAGGGGATCTACGGTCGGGAGATGTACGACACCTGGTACACGATGAGCGCCATGCTCTCGACCTCACCCGTCCTGCGCGAGGCCATCTCCTCGGTCATCACCCACCGCTTCCCGGCGGAGCAGTGGGAGGACGCCTTCGCCACGGCCGCCTCGGGAGAGTGCGGCAAGGTCATCATCGACTGGAGCTGACGCATGTACACGATCAAGGACGACCTCACGACGACCCTGCAGGAGATCCGCGACGCCGGCCTCTGGAAGGACGAGCGGCAGCTGACGAGCCCGCAGCAGGCCCACATCACGACGACGAAGACGTCCGCGCTGAACTTCTGCGCCAACAACTACCTCGGCCTCGCCGACCACCCGGATGTCCTCGCCTCAGCATCGAGCGCGCTGCAGGAGTGGGGCTTCGGGATGGCGAGCGTGCGCTTCATCTGTGGCACGCAGGAGCTGCACACGCGCCTCGAGGCCGCGCTCTCCGACTGGTTCGGGACCGAGGACACGATCCTCTACTCGAGCTGCTTCGACGCCAACGGCGGCGTCTTCGAGGTGCTCTTCGGCGAGGGCGACGCGATCATCTCGGACGCCCTCAACCATGCCTCGCTCATCGACGGGATCCGCCTGAGCAAGGCCGCCCGCTACCGCTACGCCAATGCGGACATGGCGGACCTGCGGACGCAGCTCGAGGCGGCGAGGGGGGCCCGCCGCACCGTCATCGTCACCGACGGCGTCTTCTCCATGGACGGCTACCTCGCACCGCTCGAGCAGATCTGCGACCTCGCCGAGGAGTTCGGGGCGATGGTGCTCGTCGACGACTCGCATGCCGTCGGCTTCATCGGCGACGGGGGTGGTGGCACCCCCGAGGCCTGCGGCGTCGCCGACCGCGTCGACCTGCTCACCGGCACCCTCGGCAAGGCCCTGGGCGGGGCCAGTGGTGGCTACGTGAGCGGCCCGGCGGAGGTCGTCGCCCTCCTACGCCAGCGCTCGCGCCCCTACCTCTTCTCCAATGCCGTGGCCCCGGTCGTCGCGGCGGGCTCGCTGACGGCCATCGAGATCGCCCGGACCTCGTCCGAGGCCCGGGCGACGTTGCGGCGCAACACCGCCCTCTTCCGCGAGCTCATGACCGAGGCGGGCTTCGACCTGCTGCCCGGTGACCACCCGATCACCCCCGTGATGTTCCCCGGTGAGGACGGGGCGCGGGAGGCCGCCCGGATCGCCGACACCATGCTCGACCACGGGGTCTACGTCATCCCCTTCTCGTACCCGGTCGTCCCCCGGGGCCAGGCGCGAATCCGGGTCCAGCTCTCGGCCGCGCACTCCGAGGACGACGTGCGCGCCTGCGTCGCCGCCTTCGTCACTGCGCGGCAGCAGGTCACGGGCCAGGAGCCGCCGAAGGAGAGCTGATCTGGGTGACACCGGGCCCCGGGCGCCGGGGCACCATCACTCGAAGGGGGCTGGGTCCCCCGCCCCGTGACGCGCGATCTCGGCGACGTCCCCGGAGAGGTCGACGACGGTCGTCGGCTCGGTGCTGACCTCACCCGCGTCGATGACGATGTCGACCTGGTGGTCGAGGGCCTCCTTGACGTCCCAGCCGAAGGTGGGGGTCTGCTCCTCGCCCGGCAGCAGCAGGGTCGAGATGAGCATCGGGTCACCCATCCCCTCGAGCAGGGCCCGGGACAGCGGGTGGCTCGGGATCCGGACGCCGACGGTCTTCTTCTTCGCGTGCAGCAGCCTCCGGGGAACCTCCTTGGTCGCCGGGAGGATGAAGGTGTAGGGGCCCGGGGTCGCGGCCTTGATCGCCCGGAAGACGCTGTTGTCGATGTGCACGAGCTGACCCAGCTGTGCGAAGTCCGCGCAGAGCAGGGTGTAGTGGTGCCGGTCGTCGAGCCGCCGGATGTCGCGGATCCGGTCCTTGATCTCCTGGTCATCGAGGCGCCCGCCGAGGGCGTAGCCGGAGTCGGTGGGGAAGGCGACGAGCGCCCCCTCGCGCAGGCGCTCGACGACCTTGCCCACGGTCCGGGGCTGCGGGTTGTCCGGGTGAACTTCGACAAAGGTGGCCATGAAGCCACCCTAGGAGCCGAGGACGAGATCGGCACCCCCCACGGACGGGGATTCCGGCTAGGCGTCCCGCGAGGTCATCGTCACCGGGACACCGATCTGGACCGTCCGCGAGACGGTGCACAACCGGTCCCGGGACTGGGCGACCGAGCGGGGCAGCGCCGCCCGGGCGGCATCGCCCCCTTCGCCCTCCGGGAAGCGGACGGCAAAGGTGACCTGCAGGTCGTCCATGTGGTTGCCGGCCTCGGGGGTAGAGACCTTGTCCCCCTCGGCGACGACGGTGAAGGACTCCGGCTCGGCACGTCGGGAGGTGATGTGGTCGACGTCCACGGAGCTGCAGCCGGCCAGCGCCGCGAGGAGGAGCTCCACGGGCGTGAAGTCATCCCCGGACCCATCCCCGATGGTGATCGATCCGCCACGCTCGTTGCGGACCTCGTAGTGCCCCAAGGACATCCGGCTCAGCTCGACGCTGCGGTGGCCGGGCCCGGTCCCGCCCGTCGTGTCGTCGGTCGAAGGGGATGTGTCGCCAGTCATGGACCTCAGGGTAGTGGCCACGTGTGGACCGGGTCGTTGCGGTGCATGTGCCCGCTGTAGAGACCGACCATCGCCGCGAGGGCCTCCGACCGGTCCATCCCGCCCTCCTCGAGGCGACGGACGCACTCGCTCTGCCAGACCGCGCCGTTGACCCCCGAGGTGCATCGGCCCTCGATGACGTCGAGGTAGCGGGAGATGACGCTCGAGGCCACGCCCCAGTCCTCCAGCCCCTGCCGCGCCATCGGGAGGAGGTGGCGCACCGTGAGCTCGTCGGCCCCGACCTGGCCGAGACCCGGCCAGTAGATCCGAGCGCGGAGACCGTCGCGGGCGGCCGCCTCGAAGTTCGCCTGGGCCGCCGGGAAGGACATCTGGGTCCAGACGGGCCGGTCCTCCGCGGCGAGCGTGCGGACGACCCCGTAGTAGAAGGCGGCGTTGGCGAGGACGTCGATGATCGTCGGCCCGGCCGGCAGGACACGGTTCTCGACGCGGACGTGCGGGTGCCCGTCGCCGGGGTCGTAGATCGGTCGGTTCCACCGGTAGACGGTGCCGTTGTGGAGGTTGAGCTCGCCGAGGTCGGGCGTTCCCCCTTCGTCCAGGACGGAGACGGGGTCCTCGTCGGTCGTCTCGGCGAGGAGTGCCGGGAAGTAGCGCACGTTCTCCTCGAAGAGGTCGAAGATCGAGGTGATCCACCGCTCGCCGAAGAAGACCCGCGGCCGCACGCCCTGGTTCTTCAGCTCGATCGGCCGCGTGTCGGTGGCCTGGGAGAAGACGGCGATGCGGGTCTCGTCGTGGAGGCGACGGCCGAAGAAGAAGGGCGAGTTCGCCGCGAGCGCGATCTGGGGTGCCGACACCGCCTGGGCGGCATTCCAGTGGTCGGCGAACTGGCCGGGCCCCACCTGGAGGTGGAGCTGGACCGAGGTGCACGCGGACTCGGGGGCGATGGAGTCGGCGAAGGTGTGCAACCGCTCGCCCGTCGGCCCCTCGAGGTCGATGACGACGTCCTCCCCACGCGCGATGAAGATCGAGTCGTTGAGCGCCGTGTAGCGGTTGTTGCTGCTGATCCACTCCCCCTGGAAGTGCTCCGGGCGGATCGTCGGCAGGATGCCGATGGGCACGATCCGGGCACCCCGCTCGCGGGCCTTGGCATCGGCTCGGTTGAGCGACTCGCGCAGGTTCTCCTCGAGCTGGAGGGCGGACTC
>DXAR01000036.1 GCA_019116945.1 Candidatus Janibacter merdipullorum
TGCTCGGTGGTCTCGGCGGCGACGTCGACGGCGGCATCGGCGTCGGCCTGGGCCGCCAGCTCGTCAGTCGTGGGCTCGGTCATCGCGCTCCACCCTAGCGGGGCGGCGGTGCGCTCTCCGGCGTGCAGTACCAGCACCCGTGACTCCTGTCCGTTGGGAGACTCTTCGCTCCCTTCCAACAGCCGCCCCCCGGTCGTCATTCCCCACCCGCCGAGACATGCGTGAGGGCTCCCATCGTCGAGAGATGGGAGCCCTCACGCGGGTCTCGGTGGCGCGCTCAGGCGTTGGGCTTCTTGCCGTGGTTGGCGGCCTTGCCCTTGCGGGAGCGGCGCTTGCGGGCGCGCTTGCTCATGGTGACTCCTGACGGTCTGGACCCCGCCAACCGGCGGGAGGTGAACAGTCGCCCATTCTGACATACGGCAAAGGGGTCACGTCCAGACCTCCCATTGTGCGAGAACCCGTGCCATCATGAAGGGGTGAAGAAGATCACCGCCCTCATCCTCGGTGTCGCCACCGCCGCACTGCTCGCCGGGGGACTCTCCCTCGGTAGCAACCACGAGTGAGCCGGCGGCGCGACCACCGACGCCAACCACGAGTGGGCTGCGCCCGCGGCTGAGGGCCCCGTGGGGTCCGTCGACGGCTGAGCGCGTCCACGAGGTCGCCCGACTCGAGTCGGGCGACACAGGCCTATGTCGCCGTGGTCTCGGCCGCGGCGATCGTCGCCTACGCGGTCGCCATCGCGACCTACGGGCTCCCTGAGCGACTGACGTGGATCGCGGCGCTCCTCGTCGTCGCCTTCATCGCCGGTCTGCGTCGGCCCCAGGCCGTGGGGTCGGTCCAGGTCTCGGTGTCCGGGGTCGTCCAGATCGCGGCGATCCCCCTCGTCGGCCCGGTCGGAGCGGGTCTCGTGGCGGCCTTCCCGGTCTTCCTCGACCGGAGGGAGCCGGTCAAGGACGTCTTCAACGCCGCGCAGCGCCTCCTCCTCGTCCTCGCGGGGGCCCTCGTCTACGAGCTCGTCGACGGCGAGTACCTCAGCCCCGGTGAGGCCATCGACCCCCTGGGGCTCGCCGCGCAGATGGGCGCCGCCGCCCTCGCCGCGGCCCTGACCAACGCCATCCTCCTCGCGGGCGTCCTCCAGCTGAGCTCGGCGGGCTCCCTGCGCACGATCACCCGGGACATGCTCCGACAGGTCATCCCGGACTACCTCAGCTATGTCATCGCCGGGTACCTGCTGACGATCCTCTGGGCGCCGGCGCGGATGGAGTGGAGCGCCGCCCTCTTCGTGCTCCCGTCGCTCTTCGTCATCCAGTGGGGGCTCCAGCAGTACGCCGTCGAGTGGGCGACGCGGCACCAGATCCTCGCGCCCTTCGTCCGTGCCCTCGACACCCGCCACCCCGGGGCCGCGGAGGAGTCCCGTCTCGTCTCCGACGCGGCCGCCGCGATCGCCACCGGCCTCAGTCTCCCGGCGCCCGCCGTGGACGAGGTCGCGACGGCGGCCCGGATCCGCCACGTGGGGATGCTCGCCCTCGACGGGGCCCCACCGGCGATCATGCACCGGGACCACGCGGCCGCGGCCCGTCGCGTCGTCGGCTCGGTGGACTTCCTCAGCGGGCCGCTGGAGCTCGTCGCCGCCCACCACGAGCGGGTCGATGGCGAAGGGGGCCCCGACGGCCTCCGCGGGGCGGAGATCCCCCTCGGCTCGCGCATCGTCGCCGTCGCCGACGCGTGGGGCACCGCAGTGGCCGGGGGGAGGTCCCGCGTGGCTGCCGTGAGGTACTGCGAGGACCTCGCCGGCTCCGCCCTCGACCAGGCCTGCGTCGCCGCCCTTCGTCGGGCGTGGGAGCGCGACCTCCTCCCGGAGGTGGCGGACTCGTGATGGCCCTGCTGCGGGCCCGTCCGGGGCTCGTCCTCTTCGCCCTGGCGATCGGCGTCGGCTCCGTCGCGGCTCTGCGGGCGCAGCCGAGCGAGGCGAGCGTCACCGCCTTCAGCCTCGCCTCGATCATCGCGATGATCATCGGGGAGCAGCTGCCGATGCGCTTCTCCCGCAGGGTCATCGCGCCCGTGACGACGGCCTCGGCACTGGGGCTGATCCTCGCTCCCCGGGGGTTCGACGGGGACCCGATCTCGGCGTCGACGGTGCTCGCGATGGTGTGGCTGAGCATCCTCGTCGGGGGGATCATCGCGCGGGCGCGGGGGCGTTCCGTCGTGGAGGGGTCGCTCGGTGCCCGCTTCCTCGGTCTCGCGGTGTCCGTGCTCATCGTCCGTGGGGTGACGGTGGACGGGCAGCGGCTGCTCGACGTCGTCTGGGAGAGCGGCCTCCACTCGGCTCTCGTCGCCGGCGTCTTCCTCCTCGCGGCCGCTGCCGGAGCCCTCGTCGAGCGTGTCCTCGAGGCCCTCGTCGCGGCGCTGGGGGAGGGGCGCCGGGTCTCTCGGGCGACCGCGGACGAGGCGGTGGCGCTGTCGCAGATCTCCGCGGCGACGCTCACCGCGGGACCGGTCATCGCGCTCGCCCAGCCGATCCTCGACTGGGGTGCGATCCCGCTCGTCATGCTGCCGGTGCTCCTCGCCTACGTCACGGTGCGGCGGATCCTCTCGATCCGGCGGGCGATCGTCGAGTCCCAGCTCGCGCTGTCCCGGCTCACGGAGCTCGCGCACCTCACTCGACCCGGGCATCCTCGGCGGGTGGCGGAGCTGGCGGTGGCGGTCGGTGCGCAGATGGATCTCGACGCGCCGAGCCTGCGGCAGGTCGAGCGCGCGGCACTGCTCCACGACGTCGGGCAGCTCGGTCTCGACGAGCCTCTCCCCGGTGGGGCGACCCTCTACGTCGGCCCCGAGATCGAGGAGCGCATCGCGGTGACGGGGACGGCGATCGTCGGGTCGAGTCCGCAGCTGGCGACGCTCGTGCCTCTGCTCGACCACATCCGCACGCCCTTCCGCCGGTCCCGGGAGTACGGCGCGCACATCCCGCTGGAGTCGCGCATCGTCCGGGTCGCCAATGCCTGGGACGACCTCACCGAGGGTGCTCGCTCACCGCGGGTGCGCGAGGTGGCCCTCGAGCGCCTGCACCTGGCCCTGGGCTACGACTACGACCCCGATGTCGTCACGGCGCTCGAGGAGGTCCTCGCGGGGGACTCGTGAGCCCCCACCTGCCCGAATAGAGGTATCCCCGAGCGTCTGGACGCTCGGGGATACCTCGACTGGCCGGTCAGGCCATGACGGAAGGAGCAGGTCAGCCCTGCTTGGTCTCCCAGAAGATCTTGTCGATCTCGGCGATCTTCTCGAGGAGCTGCTCGGCCTGGGCCTGGTCGAACTCGCCCTTCGTGCCGCTGGCACCGGCGAGCTTGGTGGCCTCGTTGATGAGGGTGTGCAGGTGCGGGTACTTCTCGAAGTGCGGCGGCTTGAAGTAGTCCGTCCACAGCACCCAGAGGTGCTCCTTGACGAGCTGGCTGCGCTGCTCCTTGATGACGACCGCGCGGGTGCGGAAGTCGGGGTCGTCGTTGTCGGCGACCTTCTTGATGATGGCGAGGACCGACTCGGCCTCGATGCGCGCCTGAGCGGGGTCGTAGACGCCGCAGGGGAGGTCGCAGTGCGCGCTGACCTCGGTGGTCCGGAACATGTCACGAAGACGCATGTGGGGTGCCTTCCTCTCGTGGGGGCCAACGGTCACCCTGTCGGGGCGACTCACTCTCGAACCTACTCCGCACGCAGCGATGCGTCACGCGAAGGGGCCTCTCCTGCAACCGATGCGCATTAGCACGCGGGCGAGCATCGCCTCGTCCGGGAGCGACCCGACGAGCCACGAGTCCACACCGACCCGGGGGTTGTCCCGCTCGACCCACCACCGGGTGCCGTCGTCGGGGTCGCGGCCGGTGACCCGCTTGACCGAGACCGGACGGGTCGCGCCGTGCTCGTCGCGGGGCAGCTCGACGATCGCCATGGAACCGATCCGTGGACGGGCTCCCCAGAGCACGAGGAGCAGGTCACCCTCGTGCAGGGTCGGCTCCATCGAGGCCCCCCTGACGCGCGCCAGCCCGGGTCGGATCATGGGCGGCATCCTCGCACCTCAGCGGGGGATGACCTTGCTGTAGGTGAACATCGCGCCGGTGGAGTAGCCCGACCGGCGGGCGGTGACGCGGGCCTGGATCCGCTGGCCGCGGTCGGCGGACCGCACCGTGTAGGTCTTGGCGGTGGCGCCGCTGATCTTCTTCCCGCCCCGGTACCACTGGTACGCATAGCTGCTCGGGCGCGGGGTCCAGGCACCGACCATGACGGTGAGGGTCCGGCCGGGGCGCAGGGTGCCGGTGATGTAGGGGCGCGTCGTCGCGTGGATCGGGATGCCGACCCGCGCCGAGGTCGCGCCGGTGGAGGTGTATCCGGTGCGCCGCGGGGTCACGGTGACGGTGAGGTAGCGGCCGGCGTCGGCGGTGGTGGGCGTGTAGGTCGACCTCGTCGCCCCGGAGATGGCCGTGCCGTTGCGCCGCCAGCGATAGGTGTAGCTCGACGGGGTGGGGGACCACGTCCCCTTCGTCGCCGTGAGGGTCTTGCCGACCCTCCGCGTGCCGGTGATCGTCGGCGAGGTCCGGCGGACGAAGGGCATCGCCTCGGCGTGGTTGGCGATGCGCACCACGGCCTGGCTCGCCGACGTGGAGACGGTCGTGATGGTGATCCTGCCGTCGTAGGACGTGAGGGTGCGGCCCGCGGTGAGCGCCATGTCGCCGTCGCGGCCTCCGGTGGGCGTCGGGTCGAGCACGACGCTGGTGCCGAGGTGGCTGTTGTACCGCAGGACGCGCACGCCGGGAGCCTGGTGGTGGGTGGCCACGCCGGAGTCCCGTCCGCTGGCGGTGCGGTACTCGACGTAGTAGCTGACGCCGTTGGCGGCGTTGCGCACGACGGCGGTCCGCAGCCCGGTGCGCCCGCTGAGCGGTCGGAGGGTGACATTCGTCGTGCCCGTGCCGACCGTCGTGCGGGCGGTGCTCTCGAGGGTGCCGACCCGCAGGGCCTGCGGGCTGGAGAGCATCGCCGGGGGACGGTTGACGTCCGGGCCCATGACGTCGAGGTAGTCGCCGTAGGGCTCCTCGAGGCATCCGCTGGCCCACCGGCCGGTGCTCGTCGACAGCGAGGCGTCGCTGCGGCCGGTGCAGGAGAGGGAGTCGGCGTGGCCGAAGGACATGTTGTGCCCGAGCTCGTGGGCGAGGGTGTGGACGCTCAGGCTGGAGCTGTAGACGAGGCCCCAGTCGTTGGGGCTGGTGCCGATCGTGCCCAGACCCCAGCTGCACCCGCGGTTGTAGGCGTCGCGGGGCAGGACGAGGACGAGGCTGGCATTGTCGGCGGGGGACCACCCGACGCGCTCGGCCGCGTGCGACCACAGGGCGAAGGGGTCGTCGGCGCAGCCGTAGGGGGAGGTGTAGTGCGGCCTCGTCGTCGGGGCGCCGATCCGCAGCGTGCTGCGGGAGTTGTCCCGCCAGAAGGCGTCGGCGCCGGCGACGTGCGCCGTGGCCTGGGCGCTGGTGACGGGGCCGTCGCGCACCACCCCTCGGGGCGTGACCTCCATGTAGGTGATGCGGCGGGTGGCGGGGGTGTAGCTCTCGGCGACGGCCTTGACGGAGACGACCTCGGCGACCGCGAGGGGCGCCGCGCCGGGCACGAGCGGGGCATCGGTCGTGGCCTCGCCGATCGCGGACCCCGCGCCGGCCGGGGTGGAGTCGGAGGCGGCGTCGAGGTCGGCCGGGGTCAGGCGGTG